>NZ_JBEZJP010000036.1:0-33180 GCF_040653175.1 Actinomadura sp. NPDC048032 | reverse complement strand
TCTGGAACGGCACGATGTACAACGGGCGGTCACACTCGCTGGTCGACGCCGCGACGGGATCGGGGTGGGCGGCCGTCACGGCGGCGGCCTCGTGCCTGCCGGCGCTCGCCGGCATCGGAGGGGAAGGCGCCTGGTTCGACGCCCAGGTCGCCAGGGCACGCGACGACCGCCTGTTCGTCGCCATCCCGTTCTTCGTCGCCTCGGGAACCCGCGCCGCCTGATCTCCGGCTCACCACGACCCGTCGCCGCAGTAGCCGACGCGCCTGCAAGGCGCGTGGTCCAGCGCCGCTAGTTCTTTCACAGTTCTCGAAATCGACCAGGTGGTGCCCGGCCAGCCGGAGCGAGGGGCGCCCCGCAGGCCCTGGCCCGACGGCGCGCGGCCACCGGCGACTTCACCTCCGGTTTGGTCGTCACAGTTGCCGTCACCGCCGAAAACCTGACGGTCTTCCCCAACGCACGTCCTAGGGGCGTGCGTCAAGGAAGACGCCTTCGAGGCGTAACTGCAACCGAAAGAGTCCGCCATGAACGTTGCACTCATCGTCCTTATCCTGCTGGGCTTCCTGGCAGGGGACGGCGTGAAGAAGAACGAGAAGGGCAAGAGGAACACGCGGGCCATCGCCCCGGCCGTCGCGGCCACCGCGATCTTCTGGGTCTCGGGGATCCCCTTCGTCCCGCTCGTGCTCGCCGCCCTTGCGGGAGGTGCGGCAGGTCGGATCGTGAAGAAGGACGGGTGGGTCATCCTCCTGTCCATCGGCGCGGTCATCGTCGCTCTCTCGCTGGTCTCCTGACCAGCGGGAGGACCTCTGAGGACCAGTAGTCCCATGGTCCATTCCGGTCCGTGATCACCGCGGACCGGGCGTACCGGGTGTCCCGGCGGAGAGGCTTCGCGCCTCCTGCCGGGACATTTCGTCGTTAAGCCCGGCCACCACGCTCAGCGCGGGCGTGCGCCGGGGTGTTCGGTGTACATCGCGATCGCCGGGAGACCGTCCGGCTCCGTCCTACTCGACCGAGGGAAGCGGTGGCAGCGGCAGGGGCAGCCCTGGCAGGCCGTCGATGCTGGCCGCGATGTGCTCCTTCTTCTGGAAGTAAGCGTCGAGCGACTCGTCGGTCTCGCGCGCGAAACGCGATGCGTGCAGCGGGCGGTCCTGTTCGTAGGTCATGAACGGGACGCCGTATCCGCAGGTGTCACGGATCTTCTCGGCGGTCACGACGATGATCGCTCGCAGGCCGTGCAGGGTCGGGTCGATGTCGGGGAAGTGGCCCATCAGCTCGGCCCAGCGCGCGTCGTCGCGGAAGACCGGCTCCCCGCGGCCGTGCACGCGCACGATGTTGGGCGGGCCGTCGAAGGCGCACCACATCAGGGTGATGCGGCCGTTCTCGCGCAGATGGGCGATGGTCTCGGCGTTGCTGCCGGCGAAATCGAGGTAGGCCACGGTGAGTTCGTCGAGCACGGCGAACGAGCCGTCGAGCCCCTTGGGCGAAAGGTTGACGGTTCCGTCGCCGGCCAGCGGCGCCGTCGCGGTGAAGAAGATGTGCTGCGACTCGATGAAGGTGCGCAGCCTGCCGTCTATCCGCTCATAACTCTTTCCCATGGATCGAGTATGACCGCACGGTGATCCTCCCCTTTGCCCGGCGTCGTCCCTGTCACGAGGGGACGGAGCAGCGACCGGCGCGCGTTCGGAAGTCCACCCGGCGAACATTGCTGATCTTGGTATGCCGGGGACTGTAGGGAGAAAGTGGCCCAAGCGGCCATGGACTCTCGACCAGGAAGTCCATGGCCTCGCTCGGCCATGGACTGTCCCGGCTAGGCCAGGACCAGGAGAATCAAATGAGAAGGACCAAATTGCCCACCCTTGCGGGCCCCCGGAAGGGTGCTTTCCTGATGGTGGGCTCGGTCGTGATCGTCGGGGTGGGCTTCGTGTTCACCCGGGTGCTGTCGGCCCCTCTCCAGGGGACGATGGGGATGACCGTCTTCGGCGGCGGCATCCTCGTCGCCATCGCGCTCGCACGAGACGGCGTCCAGGGGCTGGACCCGCGCAGGCTGACTCCGCGTCAGCGGAAAGGCATGCTCCAGCACGCGCTGACCAGCTCGCTGATGAAGATCGGCGGGCCCATCGCGTTCGCCCACATCGGTGCGGGCCCCTACGCCAGCATCACCGCCCTCGGAAGCCTCCTCGCGGGGCTTCCCATGACCACGTGGACGGGTCGGGCCCTTCGTGTCCCGATCTTCCTCGCCGTACTGATCTCGACCGGCGCCCTGATCGGCGTACAGAGCGTCAGCTATCTGGGGATCGGTGCCGCACTCGCCGCGGCGACGCATCCCTTCAACCT
Organism: Actinomadura sp. NPDC048032; assembly: GCF_040653175.1. Classification (NCBI taxonomy): domain Bacteria; kingdom Bacillati; phylum Actinomycetota; class Actinomycetes; order Streptosporangiales; family Thermomonosporaceae; genus Actinomadura; species Actinomadura sp. NPDC048032. The sequence continues at coordinate 30,849 of NZ_JBEZJP010000036.1, read as the reverse complement.
GCCGAGCCAGGCCAAACTGCTCGGCGACAAGCGCGACCAGGGTGTCGCACAGGCCAACGTCATCTGCATGCTGGTCGTCATCCCGGTGTGCTTCCCGTTGGCCGAGTACCTCGGGACTCCGGTCGGGACCTGGACATGGGGTCCCACCGAACTCGTCGCGATGCTGGGCGCGGGGCTGTTCGCAACTGCTCTCGCCGCCGTCATGCAGACGCGGGCAGGCATCTACCTGACCCGTGGCGGCATGGGGGTCTGGGCCGCGACGGCCCCGGCTCTCCAGCCGATGGTGGCCGTGGCCCTGGCGCCCGTCCTCCTCAGTCTGTTCGGCGTCGCGACGGTGATCCCGGATGCCATCCAGTGGGCGGCCTTCGGAATCGTCACCTCCACGTCCGCCATCACTGCACGCCTGGACGCGGAGGCGGCCGAGGCCGCACAGAAGGCGAAGGCACCGACAAGGCAGGAGTGATCCTGCCCTACCTGTTCTGGTGGCGCCACGACGACTCCGTCGCCGCGCCACCCGGATGACCGCAACACGAGAGCCCGGTTCCCGCCGGGCTCTCACGTTTTCGCCCCGGACCTGAAGGGCCGACGCGCGATCCCGTCCACGACTTCCCGGCCGCGGGAGCCCACGCGTTCAGGTACGTGCGGGCATGACGGGCAGCGAACGAAAGAACCCCGCCCGCAAGGGCAGTGCGTCTGCTCAGGCGGGACGGGGCTCTGGTCAGTGTCGACGAGCGGCCCCCCTTGGGGGAGGGCCGCCGACTTTACGGCCGAGAAGACCGCGACTCAGTTCTCCGGAAGGATGGCCTCGGAAGCCTCGATGGCCGCCGCCTCGGAGCCCTCTGGCGATGCCAGGACCTCCCGGTAAATCCGGTCGCTCTCGGCGAGGCGCTCCAGTCGCGCCTTCTGCTCTTCCTCACTTTCGGACATAAGCCCTCCTGGTTTGCGAATAAACCTGCGCGTTCTTGCTACAGGTCGCAGGAGACCGTCCGCGCTTGCGCGATCTCCGCACCCCTGCGGCGTGGTCCGTCGCTTCACGGAAGCGTGCAGATGGCCTCGGACGCGCTCGGAGAGCCTGTCGTAGGGGCCCAAGCGAGCGGCCCCAGAACGGGCACGGCGTAGGGGAAGGGCTCGGGCACGTAGCGGGGCCCGGTGGGCGAGGAACGAGAGCGGCCAGCGTCAGCGATTCGTCGCTGATGCTGGCCGTTGTCGCGGGGCGTGGGTGGCGGAGATCGAAGTGCCGACGCGACGTATGCTGCGCCCGTGAAGCTGCGCTTTGAGACGCGCCGGTCCGACTCGCCGTGGGTCGACACCGTCTGGACCTGCGTGAATGAGCAGGTCCAGACGATGACGTCAGTCGCGGGGGTGCGCTGGGGCCTGGTGTTCTGGGAGCAGGACGGCCGGGCGTACACGGGGATCACCGGTCCCGGGACCCGGACCGGCACGGCGCCCGTGCCAGAAGGCGCGGCCTTCACCGGCATCGAGTTCGCCGTGGGCACCTCGTTGCGGGCCGTCCCCACGTCGACGCTGGTCAACGGCGGCATCGAGCTCCCCGGCACCACGCGCCGGACGTTCCGGCTGGACGGCGGGCGCTGGGAGACGCCCGGACCCGACGACGCCGAGAACCTCGTCGGACGTCTCGTCCGGGCCGGGGTCGTGGTCCGTGACCCGCTCGTCGCCGAGGTGCTGCGGGGTCACCGCCCGGCCGTCTCGGGGCGAACGGTCGAACGCCGGTTCCGCGCCGCGACCGGGCTGACGCGGGGCGGCGTCCGGCAGATCGAACGGGCCCGCAGGGCGGCGGAGCTGCTGGCGCTCGGCGAACCGGTGGCCGACGTCGTCACCAAGCTGGGCTACTTCGACGAGTCGCACCTGGCCCGGGCGCTGCGCTCCTACGTCGGACGCACCGCCGGGCAGCTGCGCGAGGGCGCCGGCGGCGCGATCGCCCTTGACCTGGATCAGCGCTTGACGTCGTAGACGAGCTTGAGGATCCCGTTCGAGTAGCTCTCCGACTCCCGCAGCACCAGCATCTGCTTGTCGCGGTCGGCCCGGCCGAACAGGCTCTTCCCGGCACCGAGCAGCACGGGGAAGACGAGCAGGTTGTACTGGTCGACCAGACCCGCGTCCGACAGCCGCCGGGCCAGCTCCGCGCTCCCGTGGATGAAGATCGCGCCCCCTTCGCCCTCCTTGAGCGCGGCGACGTCCTCGGTCGAGCGCAGGATCGTCGTCGGGCCCCACCCGTCGACGAGGGCGTCATCGGACAGCGTGGTCGACACCACGTACTTGGGCAGTTCCTTGTAGTCGGCGTGGTCCTCCGAGCCGGGCCAGACCTGCGCGAACGCCTCGTAGCTGCGGCGGCCGAACATCAGCGCCGTCGTGTCGGCGAGCTCGTCGCCCTTCAACGACCAGGCTTCCGGGACGAACTCGAGGTCCTTGAACACCCATCCGCCGCTGCGGTGCTCCTCCCCCGGCCCGCCGCCAGGCGAGTCCACGACGCCGTCGAGCGACATGAAACCGGTGTAGACCAGGTCACGCATTGTGTTGTCTCCTCATGTTCGGATGAGTCGCTGGGGCCACGCTAGTTCGTGACCGCGGCGGCCGTCTTGGACGGAAACGACAGCGGTCTCACCTTGGGGAACAGTGTGACGCCCCGGCCCCTCCGCGAAGGTCCTGGGCGCGACGGCCACTCCAGGCTCTCTGCCCATATGAGTCCGGCGGCCCGGCGGCGAGACGTGTGTCCGGCGCCGCTCGCCCTGCGAATGATCAAGCCGCGAGTTCGCGGATCACGTCCCTCACTCCGGCGTTCCGTGGTGCTCCCTGACGGCGGCGAGGACATCACCCAACTGACCACGCGCTCGGGCGGAACGCAGGTGGTCCAGGTAATCACGGGATTCGATGATCTTTCCGTCGCGGACCCGCATGACGAAGACCGCCGGAATGACGAACGGCTGACCGGTCTCCACCACAGTCCCCTCGTACCGGAACTCGGCCACGATGACCTCGGGATCTGCGGTCTCGTGAACATTGATTCCGACCGGACGACGGCGAAGCGCATGCCCTTTGTAGGCGCCAGGTGGCACGCCGATCCCAAAGTGCGCACGCAACTCTTCAGGCGATCGCAGCGGGGGCGCCGCGAGCGGATGGAAAGGGTGCTCTACGTGAGTCTGCTCGGCGTAGAGCTCGATCACGTCCTCCCAGCGTTCTTCGCAGACGCCGTGCACCAGCCTCAGAAAGACCTCGCGCGGAGTCAGGGGGTCGGGCATGAGACTTCTCCCATCAGAGATCGCCTTCGTCGGCCGCCCGCACGTCCGCCGATGGACGAGTGTGGACAGGAGCCTCAATGTAGTTCGCCGAGGAATTATTCGTCAAGGAACTACCCGTGCCCGCTCCTTCGGCGGCCCGGCTGCCTCCGCCTCAGGCGCGCGGCCCCGAGCAATCGGCCCCGCCCCGGCGGCTCAGGAAGTGCACACTCCGCACTACCGCAGCCGGGAATTGATATTGTCAAACGGTGTCATCATTCAGCGGCTGGGCCGTTATCGACCTGAAGGACGGGCGTGACTCCGAGGAATTCGCGCTAGCGCTCGCGGCCGCCCACCAGTCGGCCGTCGACGTCGCCGCTCAAGGGTCGAGGGTTTTCGTTTTCTCCGACTTCGGCGTGACATTGTCATCGGTGGTGGGAGACCTGCTGCCGGAGTGGGGTGTGCGGGCGATCGCGGCCTCCGATTTCGACGAACACGGCGTGATCAACGAGGTTCTCGGCCCCGACGGCGCGGCCGTGCACGTCGCCTCGATCGATGAGGAGGGCGATGGCCTCCCGGACAACGACACGGTGGAGAGCCGGCGGGCTGCGGCCGCGCTGTTCGGCGCGGAGCCGTCCGCCCTCGACGAGGTGTCGGAGACCTGGAGCGACGAGGGCGGTCAACCGTCGGTGCTGGGCGTGCCTTACCTGAGGTGGTGGACGGCCCTCGGCGCCCCCTGGCCGCACCCGTTCGAGTCGACCACGATCGTCCCCCGGACGGCGTCCAGCTCCTGAACTGCGCCACCACTCAGGCGGCTGTCCTGAACTCGGACTTCACGGGCGATCCCCTTCGGGCCCGGGCCGGACGAGTTCCGCGAACGGCAACGGGCAGCATGGCTGGTCGGCGCACGTCATCAGGTCGTCGCACCCAGCATTGATCGCCTCGTGCAGAGCCGAACGGATGACCTCAAGGTCGGCCATACGCTCCTCGACCTCGATCACCTTGAGCCGCGCCCGCTCCCTCAGGCCGCCGTCGCGTCGCCCGTGCCGGTGCTGGGCCGCCTCCAGCAATTCGGCGACCTCGTCCAGGCTGAATCCGAGCCGTTGCGCGGTCTTGATCACCCGCAGGACCGTGACGGCCTCGGCGGGATAGAGCCGATGCCCGCCCAAGGTCCGCTCGGGCTCGGCCAGCAGGCCGCGCCGCTCGTAGTAGCGCAGGGTCTGCAGGTTCACCCCGGCCGCCTCGGCGACCTGGCCGGATCGCAGTCCCTCGTACTGCCCGCTCATCCCGTCCAGCCCACTGCCACGACTTCCGGCGGAGCGGTGCGCTCGGCCAAGGCCTGCATCCCGTCCAGCGTCAGCTCCGCCCCCTGTGGCGCAGTCACCTCCACCCTCAGACCAGCCCCAGTGCGCTCGAACGTGAACACCAGGAACCCGCAGCACTGCTGTTCGGCCTCGAACACTTCGCGGAGTTGCGCCTCGCGCGCCTGGTCGGCGTCGAACGTCAGGCGCAACCGCAGCGGCTCACGTTCCACACCGGTCAGTGACTCGGCGAACAGCGACTCGAACTCTGCCAGCCGATCCACCATCTTGTTCGGCGACAGTGTGCACACGATCGGCACTTCAGAATCGGGCATCCCAGCTCCCTCATCACGGTGATTGCTGCCCCGGCGGGGGCCACACCTCGACGGTAAGCCTGTATCCAGGTACAGGATGCAACCCCTATGAGGTGACTGAGCGTCGCCTGCTGGGCCCTACTTGTCGGCTGCCGCGTACACCAGTTCGAGGGTGCCGGACGGGAAGGCCGTGCTCTTCAGCAGGCGCAGGTTCGCGGGCCGCTCCAGCTCGGGGAACAGCGGAGCGCCCTTGCCGGTGGCGGCGGGCAGCACCCACAGCCGGTACTCGTCGACCACGCCGAGTTTGATCAGGGAGTGCAGGAACGCGGTGCCGCCGGCGGCGACGAGGTCCTTGCCGGGCTCGGCCTTGAGCTTGGCGATCTCTTCCGCCGTGTCACCGCCGGCGATCCGGGTCTCGGGCCAGTCGTCGGCCGACTCCAGGGTGCGGGAGAACACGACCTTGGGAATCTCGTTCATGGCCTGGGCGGAGGGGTGGTCGGAGCCGGGCCAGTATCCGGCCATGATCTCGTAGGTGGTGCGGCCCATGAGGAAGGCCCCGGCCTCCCACAGCCGGCTGACGAAGTACTTCTCCTGCTCGGGGTCGTCGATGCTCGTCATGACGTCCCTGATCCCGTTGTCCCCGTCAGCGCTCTTGCCGTCGAGTGAGATGTAGAAAGACAGAATCAACTTGCGCATCCGGTGTCTCCATGTGCTTCTTCCGCGCCGGGACGTTCTCAGCGTCCACCGCTCGGTTCGCTCGTGTTCAGTGGCCGACCATTCACACACTCAGACCGCCGGTCCCACCAGGACTCATCGCGCTCCGGGCGTGGAAACCTCTCACGCTTTCGTCCACGGCGACGACGGAGGGGTTTCCGCAGGTGAAGAAGGTGACGTTGTGAGGCTCCGCAGGCAACAACCGTCCTCTTACCCCGGCCCGCACCGCCAAAGGTCGCGCAGTGCGTCGTTGACCGTGCTGGGCTGTTGTACCTGCGGGTAATAGCCGGGCACCTTCAGGTACCGGGCGCCGATCCGGTCGGAGACGAACTCCGCGGCGGCGATCAGCGGCTCGCCCGCATACCGGCGGTAGAGCTCGGGGGCGTCCTCCCAGGTACCCGAGATCACCAGCTTGGGCCACGGCGCGGCGGCGAGCTGGTCCAGCGGGATGTCGGCGTCCCAGCAAGGCCGCTCGCGCATCGCGGCGCGCACCGCCCGGAGGCGTTCCGGCGTGGCCTCCGGCACGGGCATCCCGATGCCCTCGGTGGCCGCCCGCAGGTACTCCTCCGGGGTCATCTCCGGTGGCAGCCCCGCAGTGCTGGCGCGAGCGCGTTCCAGTGCCTCGTCCACCACCGGATGCCCGGCCGCGGGACGCAGGGTGCCGGGTTGGATCAACGTCAGCGACCGCACCAGGTCAGGTCGGCGTGCGGCGGCCAGCATCGCGCCCGCACCGCCATAGGAGTGGGCCACCAGATGGGCCCCGTCGCCGAGCAGGGCGGTGATGTCGTCCGCGTCCACCTCATAGTCGCTACCCTCGATGTCCGGGCTCGCCCCGTGACCGCGCCGATCCATCATGACCAGCTGGAACTCATCCTCCAGCGGCCGCTGATTGCCGAAGCCGTACACCTCGTCGGCGCCCCAACTGAAGATCCCGTGAACGAAGACCGCTGAGGCCGCACCATCTCCCCACACCGTCGCCTGCACGTCCGCCACGAATACCCCTCCCCGCCAGACCATACGCCGCCATTTATCTAACCGTTTAAGTCCCACGAGACGGCCAGGCCTCGGGGGCGTGACAGAGAGCTTCGCGCAGGCATGACCTCAGCCTGCGGGGGCTAGGGAGCCCGGCTTCGCGCACGATTGGTTGGCGCAACGGTGGTTGGGCGCACGGTGAGTGCTGAGAAATAACGGCCGCGAAAGCAGTCCCAACCGAGAGTCGCAGGCCTTCACACCCTCCGCGAAAGAGATCAGGGAGGCCCACGACCTCGGCATCCAGGTGTACGACTACGCGCGGCTCCGCGACCGCTTCTCGCACGCGGAGACGCTTGATTTTCTCACCCGGCCCTGACCAGGGGCAGGGCTGCGCCCCGAACCGGCCCGTCCCTCAATGGGACGGGCCGGTTTGTCGCGGTGACAATCAGCCCAGCGCTCGTCCACACGTCGCCGTCGCGTATGAAGACCGGGTCGGCGTCACCGGGGTGTCGGAGCGGATACTCGGCGGCGATCTGGTCGGCGGTGAGCCAGTGCTTTGTAGCCACCCCCCGAGCGGCCGGTTCATGACAAAGTGGCGGGTATGCCTGGCGCGCGGTACGGGATGGATGCGCCCTACGGATTCGGCTTCGTGGGCTTGGTGGTGTTGGGGTTCTGGGTGACCGGGCTGGTGATGGCGATCACCGCCGATCTGGCCGCCGCGCTGCCCGCGCTGGTCTCCGGCACGCTGCTGGCGGGGTGCCTGGCCCTGAGCCTGCACGCCACCCTGCGCGGCAAGTTCCTGGTCTGGCGGGACGTGCTGGACGAGCTGGACCTGCGTGGCGACGAACGGCTGCTCGACCTCGGCTGCGGACGCGGCGCCGTCCTGTTGGCCGCAGCCCGGCGCCTCCCGCAGGGCCGGGCGGTCGGCGTGGACCTGTGGCGCGGCCTGCACCAGTCCGGTAACACCCCGGCGGCGACCCTGCGCAACGCCCAGGCCGAGGGGCTCGCCGACCGCGTCCATGTACAAGGGGGTGACCTGCGCAAACTCCCATACGCGGAGGGAAGCTTCGACCTGGTCGTGTCCAGCCTGACGGTGCACACCATCTTCAGCGCGGACGCCCGCGCCCAAGCGATCACCGAGGCGTACCGGGTGCTGCGGCCGGGCGGCCGCCTGCTGATCGCCGACCTGGCGCGGACTCCCCGCGAGTACGCCGCGGTGCTGGCCCGGCTGAACGCCCAGGACATCCGCGTGCGCGGCCTCGGCTGGCGCGTGTGGTGGGGCAGTCCGTGGGTCCCGACCCGCCTGCTCACCGCCCGCAAACCAGCCACCCCCTGAAGGCACCGCAGCATCGTGACCTGGGGACTGTGGAGCGGTGACGGAAATCGAACCCGCCCTGTCAGCTTGGGAATGATGGCGGAACTAATGGCACGGCACCCGTGCCGGACCTGGGTTGTGGGCGTCCTCGACGGCACATACCGCACGTGTGCGCGACGCTCCGAGCGCCGCGGCTCCCAGGGGTCCAGGGGGTGGAGCAGCCCCAGGGTTTGAGGCCGTTAGGGCAGCCGTCCCGCAGGGTGTGGCAAAGATCAGGATCTCCTGCTTCAACTCGCGGCGCGGACGACGTGGAGCCGGCGGGCCACCGGGGTCGCGGTCAGGCCGTACAAGGTCACCGTTGCGACGATCACCAGGAAGGCGACGGGCAGGATCTTGGCGGCGCCGCCGATCCCCTGCGCGGCGAGTTGGACGGAGAATGTCGAGGCGGTGGCGGCTGCGACTATGCCGCGCGGGTCCATCCAGCCGATGAAGCACCACTCGCCGGTCGTCAGGTCCGTTCCACGCGTGGACAGGTAGGCCAGGAGGGGTCTGACGATCAAGACCAGGGCGGCGACCAGCCCCAGGGCTGGGAGCGCCACCTCGGCGACCGACCGTGGTGTGATCGTGGCCGAGATGGAGATGAAGAGCAGGCCGATGATCAGCTGGACGAGCATTTCGGAAACGGGCCTGTGTTCGGGGAGGTCGAAACTCCTCAGGTTGGCCACCGCCAGTCCCATGATGATCGCCGCCAGCAGACCGGCGTCGTCGCGAGCGATGTCGCAGGCGGCCGCCACGACGACCACGGCGGCGAGTTGCGCGGTGCTGGCGAGTACCTCGCCGAACCGGAGCCGTCGCATCAGCAGCCACAGCAATCCTGCCCCGATCACGCCGCCGCCCAGGCCGACTCCGATGCTGAGAAGGAACTGCAGCACGTGCTCGCCGGAGCCTAGACGGGCCCGTTGAACCACGCCGCCGAACACCACCGCGCCCAGGATGCCGCCGATCGGATCGACCAGTGAACCCTCCCACAGAAGGATTCGCCCTACCCGCTCCGCGGGCCGGACGAAGCCGAGCAGCGGGCCCACCACCGTCGGACCGGAGACGACCAGAATGGCCCCCAGCATTACCGCCGCGCCTGCCGACATACCGAGCAGCGGCACCGCGAGCAGCGCGGCGCAGGCCATCGTGAGGGGCACACCGAGCACGATCAGCCTGACCACGATGCGACGGGTATCTCCCCTGAGCTTCCGCATGTCCAGTCCCAGACCGGAGTCGTAAAGGATCAGCGCGACCGACAGTGACACCAAGGGCTCGAAGGTCGCTCCTAGCAGCCGATGGGGATCGATGTCATCGGTCAGCGCACCCGCGACGAAACCGGTCGGGAGCAGGACGATCAGAGCAGGGATGCGCAACCAGCTCGCCAAGAGCTGGGAGCCGACCGCGAGTGCGACGGTCAGCCCCAGCCCGAAAAGGATCTGATCGGTTGTCATGGCGCCCCTTGGCCTCGCGTCCACCAGCGGAGACCCTGCCCGGCCCCGCCGCGGTCGCAAATCCCGCGCTGTGGACTTGGCGATTCCTGTGCCCAGTGACCACACCAGTACCCGTGACGATCCGAAACTTGGCCGCGACTAAACGGAGTAGCGGCAGAACTTGCGCGGAGACCCCGAAACCTGGATCCGAGGTGGCGAGTCATAGTGACGACCGGCCTCAGGGCCAGCCACCGACCGCTCCCAACCGGCTGCGGTGCCGTGAACATCTCCAGCGCCGGCATCTCCCGCGTGCGCCGTTGAGCCCAGACCAAGCGCCTGCGACCCCGAAACCGCTACCCAGGCGTACTCCGTTTGAGGCCCGGACGGCGCGAGACCCTGCTTACAAGCAAGATCGGCACTGTCCAGATCGTCCTTATCCATCCCCTGACCCGGGCCGCGCTTGGTCCTCGTTCACCGATCGCTGTACGAGTCGTACGCGAGGTACTCACCGAACTCGTCCGGGAACCATGTGGGAGTCCCCCATCGCCCGCCATGTTCCAGCGAACCCTTGTACTCGATCTCCAAAACGCTGCCATGCGTATGGTCCATCATCCCGAGGCGCCGGTTCCTGCTGTAGAGGAAGAGCGAAACGCTCGTGTGAGGCTCCCCGTTGATGGGCTCCATCCCCAGCACTCCTTCCCAGCACAACTGGAAGCCTTTGCCTTGTGGGGGCGCACTACGGATAGGGCAGGAGAACGAGAACCCCTCGTCGTCCAGCAAACACTTATCCAAAGGCTCCGCAAGCGTAATCTGTTCCTGCAGAAGCGTGCTCAACTCCGTGACGAGCCGACTAATCCATCCCGGTCGGGGGTCATCTCTGCCGACCACCTGGTAAGCCTCCGATCCCCTAGTGAAGCTCATGGCACCAACTGTAGAGTTAGCCAGCCGTGGCCGGGCCGCGAGACGGGACCGCACGGAACAGGCCGCATGCCCGACGCGCCGAGGTGGGCGCCGCCAGCGACCGCGGAGCGGGCCCCTTGAAGACGTTAAGAAACTTCTCATCCGGCCCCGGCGCGCAAGGCTGAACTCAGGCTTTGGCTGACTGGACCACTAGGTTGTGCGGCTTTGGATCGTGGCGGCTGAGGGCAGGTCATGGAAGCTGGTGCTGTCAGCTTGGGTCCAAATCGGTCCCGGCCGTCAGGGCCGCTGGCCTTGCTTCCGCTCGAACCGCAGGTGACCGTGAAGCCTCTTGATCACCCTGGTTAATGGCCCGCTAATGGCCCGTCCCCGCAGCTGCTGACCTACGCGCCTCGTCCTCATCGCAACGACAGCACTCGACTCATTCGAGGGCAAGCAGGCCCGGAGCGCTGGACCGGTCACGGCCCGAGCATTGGAAGCCGCTCGGCAGCGATCATCGCTCGCCCAAGCGGCTGTCCTGGCTGCCACGCGCTACACGATGTCAGCGTTCGCGAACGGACTTGAGGTCGATGTCGAGGGCGAAGGGCTGAGTCGAGTTGATCCGGTCGTGGTGCACGCCGGTGGCGACGTATGCGCCGGTGGAGTCGTCCAGCTCATAGGTGTAGACCGCGAACGCTGGTGCGGTCTGGTCGATCTCCACGCGCCAGTAGTGCCTGATGCCGGCTCCGGCGTACAAGGCCGGTTGCATCCGCCGGTCCTTACGCTTGGTCGACGGGGATACGACCTCGGCGACGAGGGTGACCGACTCGGCAAGGATGGGACGGTCATAGGGGTCGTGCTCGGTCGAGTACACGACGATGTCAGGGGCGATCTCGACCGGTTCTACCTCGTCGTCGTCCAGGAGCACATCCACATCCGTGTCCACCTGCCACGCGTCGGGAGCAGCGTCTTCGATGCGGGTCGCCAGGCGCCGCGCGATGCGCTGGTGGATCGGGCGGGGCCGTGGGCTCACGACAAGTTCTCCGTGGATGAGGCTCACGCGTACTGGAAGGTCTTCGGGCAGCGCCTCGTAGTCCGCCCGGGTCCAGGTGTCACCGGACGGCAAGGGGAGCGTCATCGCGGGCATGGCTCCTGGTGCCTCCGGTCGGGTCGGTACGGATACTCACCCAGAGTACCTTCGGCACATCTCCCCAAGGCTTCGCCGTGGCAGCTGCCCCGGCGCCAGTCTCGGGCTTCGCCTTCGCCCAGGGGCGGGAAGGAGGCTGGCCATGAGGGGTGAGACGGTGGCGGGGACGGCCTCTGGTGCCGGTGGCCTAACTGCACGTTTAATTGCCCGGCGGCGTTCTGAGGCGAAACGATCAAGGCCCAGGGACGGGGATCATGTCCCTGGGCTGGGCCTTCTGGGTGGAGCGGGTGACGGGAATCGAATCCGCGCTGTCAGTTTGGGAATAGTCCCGACCCTGCCTCTTGGTGCCCCTGACCTGGCGTAGCGCCGTACCGCAAGTGACTGTGAGTGCCCCTCGATCACCCTGGTTAATGGCCCGCCGCCGCGGCCGCTGACCTGCGCCACGTCGCCTTGATCCGAACGGTGACGGGCTAGCCGGCGGGCTTGGCGGCCTGGACGATGGCGGCGTGTAGCCCGTCCCCAGTGTCGGCAGTGGTGGTGATGGTGATGCCGGTGAACCCGGCGGCATGCAGCTCGCGGCGGTACTCCTCGGCGGTGAGGGTGGAGGCGGCACATCCGATGCGCTGCTCTGCGGCGGCGCGCTCGTCGGGGTCGAGGCCGGGCTCGGCGATGATGTCGCTGACGCCGAATCGGCCGCCGGGACGCAGGACGCGGAAGGCTTCAGCGAGAACGCGAGCCTTGTCGGTGGCGAGGTTGATGACGCAGTTGGAGATCACCACGTCCACGCTTCCGGCTGGTAGCGGGATGTCGTCGATGTGGCCGCGCAAGAAGTGGGCGTTGTCGGCTCCGGCCTGGGCGGCGTTGGCGCGGGCGAGGGTGAGCATGTCGTCGCTGGCGTCCAGGCCGTAGGCGGTTCCGGTCGGGCCCACGCGACGGGCCGACAACAGCACGTCCAGGCCGCCGCCTGAACCGAGGTCGAGCACGGTCTCACCGGGGTTCAGCTCGGCGACGGCGAGGGGGTTGCCGCATCCCAGGCTCGCGCGTAGAGCGGCCTCGGGGACCTGGTCCTCGGCCTGGTAGGCGGCGGCGCCGAAGCAGGATTCGCCGTCCTCGTCGCTGTCGCCTCCGTCGTGCGGGGTGGCGCCGGCGAGGGCGGCTCGAGCGAGGCCCGAGTAGCGGGCAACGATCTCGTCGGTAGTGGGCGTGCCGGTGGTGTGGGCCTCGGGCATCACTCGTCTCCTTCGGGTGGGCAACTAGGCGCGGCCGGTGCGGGGCGTCCCATGACCAGGTCGGCGGCGGTGGGGAAGCACTCCACGCACGCGGTGTTGATCCGGTAGAAGCGGGAGGTGCCGTGCTGGTCGACCAGCACGAACCGGACATCGGCCAGCACCTTGAGGTGCGCGGACACCGTCGACTGCCCGACGTGGACGGCGTCGACGATTTCTCCGACGTTCATCGGCCGTCCCTGCCGGGCGAGCAGGGACACGATCTGGACGCGCGTGGGGTCGGCGAGTGCCTTGAACCATGACGCGTACTCGGTGGCGGTCGGCCGGTCGAGCGGCCCATTCCCCTCATTCATCGTTCATCGACGATAGACGATGAATTGGACGTAGGGAAGACCGGTGACCGGTGCCGGGGGCGGTCAGGCGTCGGCGGGCAGGAGTTCGGCGAGCAGGGCGCGGACGCGGGCGTCGATCTCGTCGCGGATGGGCCGGACGTTGTCGATCGGCTGGCCTGCGGGGTCGTCAAGCTGCCAGTCGAGGTAGCGCTTGCCGGGGAACACGGGGCAGACGTCGCCGCATCCCATGGTGATGACCACGTCGGCGGTCTGGACGGCTTCGCCGGTGAGGGGCTTGGGGAACTCCTTGGACAGGTCCAGGCCGAGTTCGGCCATCACCGCGCGGACGGCGGGGTTGATCTCGTCGGCAGGTGCGGACCCGGCCGAGCGGACGCGGACCCGTCCGGCGGCGTGGTGATCGAGCAGGGCGGCGGCCATCTGGGAGCGTCCGGCGTTGTGGACGCACACGAACAGCACCTCGGGCACCTCGGCGGCCTGGGTCATGGGGTCTCCTGCGGGGTGAGGCGGCGGCGCAGCGCCAGCGAGACGTAGACCAGGCCCACCAGAACGGGGACCTCGATGAGGGGGCCGACGACTCCGGCGAGGGCCTGACCGGAGGTGACACCGAACGTGGCGATCGCCACCGCAATGGCCAGCTCGAAGTTGTTGCCCGCGGCCGTGAACGCCAGCGTCGCGGTGCGGGGGTAGCCGAGACCGGCGGCGCGGCCGAGCGCGAACGCTCCGGCCCACATGACCGCGAAGTAGATCAGGAGCGGCAGCGCGATCCGGGCGACGTCCCAGGGCCGGGAGGTGATCGCGTCGCCCTGGAGGGCGAACAGGACGACGATGGTGAACAGCAGCCCGTACAGCGCGGCCGGGCCGATGCGCGGCAGGAACCGCTCCTCGTACCAGGCCCGGCCCCGCGTGCGCTCGCCGAGACGGCGCGACAGGTACCCGGCGACCAGCGGGACGCCGAGGAAGATGAGCACGCTGCGGGCGATATCCCACGCCGAGACGTCCAGTTCCGCCTGGTCCAGGCCGAGCCATCCGGGCAGGATCCGCAGGTAGAACCAGCCGAGCCCGGCGAACGCGATCACCTGGAAGACCGAGTTGAGCGCGACCAGGACAGCGGCGGCCTCCCGGTCCCCGCACGCCAGGTCGTTCCAGATGATCACCATGGCGATACAGCGGGCCAGCCCGACGATGATCAGTCCGGTGCGGTACTGCGGCAGGTCGGGCAGGAAGATCCACGCCAGGGCGAACATGACCGCCGGACCGATCACCCAGTTCGCCACCAGCGACGGGATCAACAGGCGCCGGTCTGCGGTCACGGCGCCGAGCCGGTCATAGCGGACCTTGGCCAGCACCGGGTACATCATCACCAGCAGGCCGAGCGCGATCGGCAGGGAGATCCCGTCGACCTTCACCGACTCCAGCGCATCATTCAGGCCCGGGACGGCGCGGCCGGCGAGCAGGCCGAGCGCCATGGCCGCGCCGATCCACACCGGCAGGAACCGGTCCAGCACCGACAGGCGGGCCGCTACGGCGTCCGCAGGCTGGGGGGCAGCGGGCTGCATTCCGGTGGGTGCGGCCTGGACGTCCGGTCCGGTGCCGGTCACGAAACAGCCGCGGTGACGCGCGGCCCGAGAATCGCCGACAGCCGCTCCAGGACGCCGGGGTTGAGCCAGTAGTAGACCCACGTCCCGCGCCGCTCGGAGTCGATCAATCCGGCCTGCTTGAGCACCTTCAGGTGATGGCTGATCGTCGGCGCCGTGAGCTCGAAGGCGGCGGTCAGGTCGCAGACGCACGCCTCGCCGCCCTCGTGGCAGGCGATCAGCGACAGCAGGCGCAACCGGACCGGGTCGGCGATCGCCTTGAACAGCGGCGTCAGCTCGGCCGCCTCAGCCTCACTCAAGGGCTCGCAGACCAGGGGCGCGCAGCACGCCCCCTCGGTGTCGACAGGATTCAAGATCGGCAACTGCTGCTTAGACATAGCTCTAATTTGACATCCATCTACGCACGGATGCAAACTCGGGCCATCGGCTGCTTAGACGGACATCTAAGCAACGTCCATGGGGCACCCTGCCGACCGGCGACCGGCCGACACCGCCCATGACACGAGGAGGAACCGCATGTCCCGCGTCCAGCTCGCTTTGCGCGTGTCCGACCTGGAAGGCTCGATCGCCTTCTACTCCAAGCTGTTCGGCACCGAGCCGGCCAAGCTCCGGCCCGGCTACGCCAACTTCGCCATCACCGAGCCGCCGCTCAAGCTCGTCCTGATCGAAGGCGAGGGCGGCGAGCCGACCCGTATGGATCACCTCGGCGTCGAGGTCGAGGACTCCGGGCTCGTCAGCGACGCGGCCAAGCGTCTGACGGACGCCGGACTCGTGACCCTGGAGGAGAACGACACTTCCTGCTGCTACGCGCTGCAGGACAAGGTCTGGGTTCATGGTCCCGGCGGCGAACCGTGGGAGGTCTACACGGTCAAGGCCGACGCTGACACCCTCGGCAAGAGCGCAGCCGACTCGACGGACGGCGACACCTGCTGCGGCACCTCGGCATGCTGCACCCCCGACGAGCAGGCCCTTGACCCCACTCAGACCCCCGCTGAGGCCAAGGCCGCGTCCGGTTGCGCCTGCACCTGATCAACCGCCCAACGACCGCACAGGGGTCGCGTGCTCGATCCGCGCGCGGCCTCTTCTCGTCCTCGGGGGGACCGCTGTAGTTCATCGGCCTTTTTCGCCATGGTTCGCACTATTGCCCAGCTCCGCGCATGCTCTGACGAAGAACTGATCAAGGAACCTGATCAGTAGGTGGGAAATACTTCGGTCGGCACTGCTTACTACGTCGACGAGCTGAACAGACGAGAGAACGCCCGGACGATTGAGTCGGAACACAAGCTGGCTCGTCGGACCTTGTACATGGCGACTGCCAGCATCGTGGCAGTTGTGATCTCGCTCGTTAAGTAGGGCGCGTTCGGGTGGGCGGACGGGCGACGCGGCGCGGCGCGGCGGAACGGGCCGCATGCCCAGTGCGCAGGGCTGACCTCAGGTGTTGGGTGACTAACCCTTCACGTTGAGCAGGGCTCGCAAGGTCTCGGCCGGGGTAATGCATCTAAGGCCGGTGTCATCGTTAAGGCCGCTGCGCTTCCCACCCTCTCGGCAGTTGACTCCCGCGGAAGTCCGCTGATTGCGCCGGGAGTGGATTTCGCCTCCCGGTCCGCAATTGCCTTCTCCCGCTCCTGGGCGCTGGGCAGACTTGGCGAGAGTCCGCCAGACCGATCAGACCATCGCAAGCGGAGTCGACGCGCTCGTCCAGGCAGAGCAGACGCAAGGTAGCGACGAGGCAGCCGATGCCCGAGGCCGGTGACCTAATTGCACGGCGGCGTTCTGTGCCAGAAACGATCAAGGCCCAGGGGCGGGATCGTGTCCCTGCCTGGGCCTTCTGTGTGGAGCGGGTGACGGGAATCGAACCCGCGCTGTCAGCTTGGGAAGCTGAAGTTCTACCATTGAACTACACCCGCGTCGGGCTGCCTTGGGGGTGCCCGTGCCCTGGTTACTGTACCGGATCGTCGGTGGGGGTGTGGCGTGGGATAGCTTTCTGGGGTGCTGCTCTCCGATCGCGACATCAGGGCCGAACTCGAGTCCGGGCGAGTGAAGATCGACCCGTTCGAGCCGGTCATGGTTCAGCCGTCCAGTGTGGACGTGCGGCTGGACCGGTACTTCCGGGTGTTCGAGAACCACCGCTATCCGCACATCGATCCCGCTGTGGAGCAGCCGGATCTGACGCGACTGGTGGAGGTCGAGGCCGATGAGGCGTTCGTGCTGCATCCCGGGGAGTTCGTGCTGGCCTCGACGTACGAGGTGTTCGGGCTTCCCGAGGACCTCGCGGCGCGGCTGGAGGGGAAGAGCTCGCTGGGGCGGCTGGGGCTGCTCACGCACTCGACCGCGGGGTGGATCGATCCGGGGTTCAACGGGCACGTGACGCTGGAGCTGTCGAACGTGGCGACGCTGCCGATCAAGTTGTGGCCGGGGATGAAGATCGGGCAGATGTGCCTGTTCCGGACGAGCTCGCCGGCGGAGTACCCCTACGGGTCGGCGAAGTACGGGTCGCGGTACCAGGACCAGCGGGGGCCGACGCCGTCGCGGTCGTACCAGAACTTTCACCGCACGAAAGTGTAGTCAGTTCGTTACCCGGGCGTGACGGAAGTCACCAAAAGATGAAACATGTTCTCTGGACGGGTAGTTTCGGGCGACGCACAGGCATGGCGTCTGGTTGACAGCCTCTTCAGGTGAGGTCCGGGCGCCTGGACGGACGAGGCGACCCGTTTCCGCGCAGCGACGTGGAAACCCGGAAGGAGATCGTGTCAGTACTCCGCGCGGAAAGCGTCACCAAACTCTTCGGCCGTAGGACGGCGGAGGCTCAACGGAAACTCGGGGCGGGCGCCGAGCTGTCGGCGGTCCGCGAGCTCGGGGTCACACCGGCGGTGGTGGACGCCACGTTCGAGGTCCGGCAGGGCGAGATCTTCGTGGTCATGGGCCTGTCGGGGTCGGGGAAGTCGACCCTCATCCGGATGCTGAACGGGTTGCTCGGCGCCACGTCCGGCCGTGTCGAGATCGACGGTCAGGACATCGCGAAGCTGTCTCCGAAGGCGCTGCGCGCGCTTCGGCAGAACAAGGTCAGCATGGTCTTCCAGCACTTCGCGCTGTTCCCCCATCGGACGGTTCTGGCCAATGCCGCCTACGGGCTCGAGGTCCGCGGCGTTCCCAAGGAAGAACGGGAGAAGACCGCCAGGGAGTTCCTGGCTCTGGTGGGTCTCGAAGGCTGGGAGAACAAGCTTCCCGGTGAGTTGTCGGGCGGAATGAAGCAGCGGGTGGGGCTCGCCCGCGCGCTCGCTTCGGGGACCGACATCATCCTGATGGACGAGGCGTTCAGCGCCCTGGACCCGCTGATCCGCCGGGAGGTCCAGGACCTGCTCCTGGACCTGCAGAACCGGTTCGGCAAGACGATCGTCTTCATCACCCACGACCTGAACGAGGCCATGCGCATCGGCGACCGCATCGCGGTGATGCGGGAGGGCCGGATCGTGCAGATCGGGACGGCCGAGGAGATCCTCACCGATCCCGCCAACGACTATGTCGCCCAGTTCGTCGCCGATGTGGACCGTACCAAAGTGCTGACGGCGGCCTCGGTGATGGAGAAGCCGCTGGTCACGGTGCCGGCGTCGACCGGGCCCCGGACGGCCCTGCGGACGATGCGCGAGCAGCAGACCTCGGCGGCGTTCGTGGTCGGGCGGGACCGCAGGCTCGTCGGACGGGTGCGGGCCACGGTCATCGCGGACGCGGTGCGCGACGGCGTCCAGACGCTGGACGGCCTGATCGACCCCGAGGATCCGGAGCCCGTGGCGCCGGACACGCCGGTCGCGGACCTGTTCGTCCGCGTCGCCGAGAGCGACCTGCCGGTGCCGGTCGCGGACGAGAAGGGCACGCTGCTCGGCGTGATCCCCCGGGTGACGCTGCTGGCGGCGCTCGGCGCGATCAACTCCCATGTGGAGGAGATGGTCGAGGAACCGGAGCCGGTGCTGACGAAGGAGGGCGGCGATGAGTGACGCGGCGATGAAGCTGCCCCGGATCCCGGTCGGCGAGTGGTTCGACGGCCTGGTGAGCTGGTGCACCGACAACCTGTCGTGGCTGTTCGACGGGATCGGGTCGGCGATCGAGGCGTCGGTGGACGGGCTGACGAGCGTCCTGAACGTCCTGCCGCCGCTGGGGCTGACGCTGGTGCTGGCCGTGATCGCGCTGGTGCTGAGCGGCTGGAGGCTCGCCCTGTTCACGGTCCTCGGGTTCGCGCTGGTCGACAGCATGGAGCTGTGGGAGCCGGCGATGGACTCGCTGGCCCTGGTGCTGGTGTCGGCGGTGGTGTCGACCGTGGTGGCGATCCCGATCGGCGTCGCGGCGGCGCGCAGCGACGTGGTCAGCCGGATCGTCCGGCCGGTCCTGGACTTCATGCAGACGATGCCGGCGTTCGTGTACCTGATTCCGGCGATCTTCTTCTTCAGCATCGGCTCGGTGCCCGGCGTGGTGGCGACGGTGATCTTCGCGATGCCGCCGGGGGTGCGGCTGACCGAGCTCGGCATCCGCGGCGTGGACCCGGAGATGGTCGAGGCGGGCGAGGCGTTCGGCACGCCGCCGGGCCGGATCCTGACCCGGATCCAGATCCCGCTCGCGATGCCGTCGATCATGGCCGGGGTCAACCAGCTGATCATGCTGTCGCTGTCCATGGTCGTCATCGCCGGGATGGTGGGGGCGGGCGGCCTCGGCGGCGAGGTGCTGGAGGGCATCAACCGGGTGGACGTCGCCAAGGGCTTCGAGGGCGGCATCGCCGTCGTGGTCCTCGCGATCTACCTGGACCGCCTGACCGGCGCCCTGGGCGACGGGCCGGGGATGCTGCGCGCGCTGTTCTCGCGCCGCCGGGCCGCCGCGCCCGCTCCGGCCGCCGTGGCCTCCGCCGCGAGCACGTCCGGCTGACCTCCCCCGCTCCCCTGCTTCACCATGCAAGCCGACGAAAGGATGCGCATGCGCTCCAAGTTCAAGGGCCTGACGGTCGCCGCGCTGACGCTGACACTCGGGCTGGGCGCCGCGGCGTGCGGCGGCTCCGACTCCGGGGGTGGGAACGACAAGGAGATCACCATCGGCGTGGTCTCGGGCTGGGCCGAGGGCGAGGCCGCCACGGCCCTGTGGAAACGGCTCCTGACCGACAAGGGCTACAAGGTGGAGGTCAAGAACCTCGACACGGGACCGCTCTACGCGGGCATGTCGAAGGGCGACGTCGACCTGTTCGTGGACGCCTGGCTCCCGGGCACGCACGAGGACTACTGGAAGCAGTACGGCGACAAGCTGGAGAAGGTCGGCGTCTGGTACGACTCGGCGCCGCTGACCATCGCCGTGCCGAACTACTCCCCGCTGAAGACCCTCGACGACCTGAAGGGCAAAGGCGGCCAGTACGGCGGCAAGATCGTCGGCATCGAGAAGAGCTCCGGCCTGTACCGGGTGTCGCAGGAGAACATGCTCCCGGCGTACGGCCTGAAGGACGAGTACAAGGTGACGACGTCCTCCACGGCGGCGATGCTGACCGAGCTGAAGAAGGCCGTCGACGCCAAGAAGGACATCGTCGTCACGCTGTGGCGCCCGCACTGGGCGTACACGAAGTACCCCATCCGCGACCTGCAGGACCCGAAGGGCGCGATGGGCAAGCCGGACGGCATCAACACCATCGCCCGCAAGGACTTCGGCAAGGACCAGCCCGAGGTCGCCGGCTGGCTGAAGAAGTTCAGGATGGACGACAAGCAGCTCGGCTCCCTCGAGGACCTGATGGAGAACCAGTACAAGGGCAAGCCCGACCAGGCCGTCGACGCGTGGCTCAAGACGAACCAGAGCTACGCCACGTCGCTGACCGGCTGACGCCGGGAACGTTCCCAGAGAGAAGGCCGTCCGGGTTTCCGGGCGGCCTTCTCTCAGCTCGCGAGCCCGACGCTGAGCAGCACGGCGAGGAGCCCGAGCCCGGTGGCGGCCAGGGTCATGACCCGCGGGTGGACGCTGTGCGCCTCGGGCAGTATCTCGGCGGCGGCCAGGTACAGCAGGACGCCGGCGAAGACGCCGAGGTAGGGGCCGAGGACGGCGTCCGGGACGGTGGCCAGCATGCCGACGGCGGCCCCGGCGACGGGGGCGGCGGCGTCGGCGAGCAGCAGCAGGACGGCGGGGCGCCGGTCGCCGCGGTACAGCGAGGCGGCGGTGAAGGTGTTGAACCCGTCCGCGAAGTCGTGGGTCACGACGGCGAGCGCGACGAAGACGCCGGTCTCGGTGCCGGTCTGGAAGCCGAAGCCGATGCTGAGGCCGTCCACCAGGCTGTGCAGGACGAGGGCGGACGCGGCGAGCAGCCCGCCGGAGCCCGAGCCGCGGGCGTGCTCGTGCGGGGCGTACTCCTCCTCGTGGGCGCGGTGGATCGCGACCGCCTGCTCGACGACGTGCAGGAGCACGAACCCGGCCGCGAAGCCGATCATGGGCGCGGGGACGCCGAAGGGGCGGTGGCGGGTCAGCGCCAGCGACTCGGGGAGCAGGTCGAACGCGACGACGCCGAGCATGAGCCCGCCGGCGAGGCCGAGGACGAGGTGCCGGTGGTCGCGGACCCGCATCGCGGTGAGGCCGCCCGCGAGCGTCATCAGGAACGCGAGGAGGGACGCGAGCACGGCCATCCCCAGGTCTTACCAGCGAGCCCGCCCCCTCAACCGCGGCGGGAGCGCGGAACGACCCGCCGGACGCGGAACGGCCCCGCCCCCGCCTGAGCGGGAACGGGGCCGTCGGAGCAGGCGCCCTACTCGGCGGCGACCGCCTCCTTCTCGGGGGCGGTGCCCTCGCCCTTGATGGAGCGGATCAGGAGCTGGGAGACGTCGACGACCTCCAGCGACTCCTTGGCGTCGCCCGCGTTCTTCTTCTCGTTGATGGCGTCGCCCAGCATGACCAGGCAGAACGGGCAGGCGGTGGAGACGGTGTCGGGGTTGGTCTCCAGCGCCTCGTCCACGCGCTCGGTGTTGATGCGCTTGCCGATGCGCTCCTCCATCCACATCCGGGCGCCGCCGGCGCCGCAGCAGAAGCCGCGGTCCTTGTGCCGGTGCATCTCCTGCGTCCGGACGCCGGGGACGGTCGCCATGATGTCGCGCGGCTGCTTGTAGACCTTGTTGTGGCGGCCGAGGAAGCAGGGGTCGTGGTAGGTGATGTTCTCCTCGATCGGCGTGACCGGGGTGAGCTTCCCCTCCTCGACCAGGTGCGCGAGCAGCTGGGTGTGGTGGACGACCTCGTAGTTCCCGCCGATCTGCGGGTACTCGTTGGCCAGGGTGTTGAAGCAGTGCGGGCAGGTCGCGACGATCTTCTTGACGCCCGCGTCGTTCAGCGTCTCGACGTTCTGCTGGCCGAGCATCTGGAAGACGAACTCCATGCCGAGGCGGCGGGCCGGGTCGCCGGTGCACGCCTCCATGGGGCCGAGGACGGCGAACTTGACGCCCGCGATGTGCAGGAGCTCGGCGACGGCCTTGGTGGTCTTCTTGGCGCGGTCCTCCAGGGCGCCGGCGCAGCCGACCCAGAACAGGTACTCGGTGTCCTCGGAGACCTTGTCGTCGACGACGTCGACCTCGAAGTCGAGCTCCTCGATCCATTCGAGGCGCTTCATCTCGGACATCCCCCACGGGTTGCCCTTGTTCTCCAGGTTCTTCAGCATGACGCCGGCCTCGGAGGGGAACGAGGACTCGATCATGACCTGGAAGCGGCGCATGTCCAGGATGTGGTCGATGTGCTCGATGTCGACCGGGCACTGCTCGACGCACGCGCCGCAGTTGGTGCAGGACCACAGGACGTCGGGGTGGATGACGCCGTCGTCGCCGACGAGGGCCTTGTCGACCTCCATGGCGAGCTTCTGCTCGTCGGTGAACCCGTTGCGGGCCTCTTCCGACGCGGTGAAGTAGGGCGCCTTGGCCAGGGCGTGGTCGCGCAGCTCCAGGACGAGCATCTTGGGCGACAACGGCTTGCCGGTGTTCCAGGCGGGGCACTGCGACTGGCAGCGACCGCACTCGGTGCAGGTCGCCATGTCGAGGAAGCCCTTCCAGGTGAAGTCCTCGATCTTGCCGCGGCCGAAGACGTCCTCGTCGGGGTCGGCCTCCTCGAAGTCGAGCGGCTTGCCGCCCGACATCATCGGCTGCGCGGCGCCGAGGCCGTCGGGGCGGCGCTTGAACATGACGTTCAGCGGCGCCAGGAAGATGTGCAGGTGCTTGGAGTGGACGACGAAGACCAGGAAGATCAGCGCGACGGCGATGTGCAGCAGCAGGCCGACCGACTCCAGGATCTCCAGCGTGTGGCCGCTCAGCCCGTCGAACAGGTGGCCGACCAGGTAGGAGAAGTAGGCGCCCTTGCCATAGGGCAGGTTGCCGCTGGCCCACTCCACGCCGCGGAAGAAGAACATCGTCCAGATCACGTTGAAGATCATGAACAGCGTCATCCAGGCGCCGGACAGGTGCGAGCCCTTGAACCGGGACTTGCGGCCGATGCGCTTGGGCGAGTTCTTGATCCGGATCGCGGTGAAGACGAGCAGGCCGGCGGTGCAGGCGAGGGCGATCGTGTCCTGGACGAATCCGATCGGCGGCCAGGTCTGCAGGCCGGGGATCTTGGCGTCCAGCCCGAACAGCAGCGCGACGGCCGCCTCCAGGTAGACGGTGATCAGCAGGATGAACGCCCACATGACCGCGGCGTGCGAGACGCCGGCGAGGGTCCACTTCAGCAGCTTGCGCTGGCCGAGCACCTCGACGGCCTGGCCCTCGACGGCCTTGGCGGGCTCACGCCTGACCTGAAGGGTCCGCTGGGGATCGGGCTGCCCGCTCCTGGCGATCGCGTACAGGAACAGCACTCGCCTCCCGGCGAGCGCCAGCGCGACCGCCGCTCCGGCGAGCCCGATGACCAATGTGATCCAGAACACTGTTCCGTCCTCCTGGGGTACGGGCGATGGCAGCCAGCGTAGGGCTCGCGTCGGACTGCTCTCCATCCGGGGCCCGAATACTACTCGGTAGTAGCTTACGCGTCACATCCCCTGGTCAGAACAGCCCGCGCCGACGTCGGGACCGCCGAGTCCTTCGATCTTGATTCTTACCCGTGTGGCGATGAGTATCCGGCGGGTTCCGAGTCCATATCACCGAGCGGGGCGCGTCCACCGGCGTCCCGTCCAGCGGTACGCGAGACGGAAGGATGCACCTATGACCTCGACGCCCGACCTCGGCCCCGCCGCCCGGCGGATGGCCGCCCTGCTCGCGGACGTGCGCGACTCCCAGCTCACCGGGCCCACGCCCAACGGCGGCATGCCGCTCGGCGCCCTCATCGACCATGTGGACGGCCTGGTCCTGGCCTTCACCTGGGCGGCGGCGAAGGACTTCCCGGAGGGCCCGTCGCAGCCGCCGTCCGCCGACGCCGCCCGGCTCGCCCCGGGCTGGCGCACCCGCATCCCCGAGCGGCTCGACGCGCTGACCGCGGCCTGGCGCTCCCCGGAGGCGTGGCAGGGCATGACCCAGGCCGGCGGCGTCGACCTGCCCGGCGACCAGGCCGGCTTCGTCGCGATGAACGAGCTGGTCGTGCACGGCTGGGACGTCTCCCGCGCCATCGGCCGGTCCTACGACGCCGGGGCGGACGAGATCGAGGCGTGCCTGGGCTTCGTCGCCCCGGCCGTCGAGCAGAGCGGCGGCCAGGGCGTCCCGGGCCTGTTCGGCCCCGCCGTCGAGGTGGGCGATGACGCGTCCGCGCTCGACCGCCTCCTCGCCCTGACCGGCCGCGACCCGTCCTGGACGGCGGAGCGCGGCTAGCTCTCCGAGGGCTCCGAGACGTGCACGAGGAGGTCGTGGACGAAGTAGGCCTTCATCGGGCGTCCGCCGAGCTCGAACGGCACGACGTGGTAGTACATGTTCGGGTACTGCGTGGGCTCCCAGCCGAAGAACGCCTCGGCCTCCGTCCGCAGGACCGCCCAGGGGCGCATGTCGTCGGCCGACCGCATCGGCTCGCCCGACCTGCGGACGAACCGCTTGTCGACGACGTAGTCGCCGACCTCGGTGTCCATGCTGCTGTGCTCCAGCCAGAAGTCGGGCCAGAGCGGGAGGGCGAACCGGTGCCGGGAGGGGCCGCCGCTGACCGGCTCGCCCAGGATCACCGCCATGTCCTTGATCTTCAGCAGGTCCGGGCTCCTCCACTCGGCGGCCTCCTCCACCAGGACCTCCGGCGGGTCGTCGTAGGGCGCCGGCAGTTCCGGGAGGGACGGGCTGACACCGCGCATCTCGTTGAGGAGGGACAGCTGGTAGCCCTCCACGGTCGACGAGCGCGAGGGCCGGGGCTCGGGGTCGGCGAAGCGCTCGCACGACCAGCACCACCAAGGCGCGGGCGGACCCATGCAGCCGCCGGTGTAGTAGATCTCGCGGCGCTCGTGTCGCCGGTACGGCGTGTCGTCGGCGGGCATGCCGTACTCGACCGGGACCAGCGGACCGTCACACTGCTCGCACTTCGGACTCATGCCACCTCAGACGCCACCGGCGGCCCGTGTGTTCGATCAGATGATCCCGCTGGTGTAGATCTTCGTGTAGGACTGGCTGCCGACGAAGGGGTTGTTGACGGCCCACAGGTAGCCGTTCTGGTATTCCGGCACGTCGAAGTCGCACATCACCCAACCGCCCGCCTCACCGCGGTTGTTGAAGCACTCCCGGTACCACGACGAGGACGGTTCGTTGTCCTGGAGCGTTCCGGCGGCGGACGCTCCGTTCGCCGCGGTGTCCTTCACCCACACCTTGTCCCCGTACTCGGCGAAGCACGCTTTCGCGCCGCTGGTCGACACGCACCAGACGCTGGAGCCGTCCGCCGCCGGCGGCGCGCCGCTCGGCGTGCCCGTCGTGGCCGACGCCACGCCCGCCGTCAGGGCCGCCGTCCCGGCCGTGACGAGCACCGCCGTCGCGGGAACCACCGTCAGTGCGCGCAACAACCTGTTCATGCGATTCCCCTCGCTACCTGGCGAATTCATCGATCTCGTGATGACTCGCGACATCCAACCACGAGGGTGATCGGGGGTCTCGGTCAGGCGCGCTCGAAGATCGCGGCGAGGCCCTGGCCGCCGCCGACGCACATGGTCTCCAGGCCGTAGCGGGCGCCCCGGCGGTCCATCTCGCGGGCGAGGGTCGCGAGGATGCGGGCGCCGGTCGCGCCGACGGGGTGCCCGAGGGAGATGCCGGAGCCGTGCACGTTGACGCGGTCCCAGTCGGCGTCCTTCAGGCCCCACTCGCGGGTGACGGCGAGGACCTGCGCGGCGAACGCCTCGTTCAGCTCGACGAGGTCGATGTCGGCGAGGGTGAGGCCGGCGGCGTCCAGGGCCCTGGCGGCGGCGGGGACGGGGCCGATGCCCATCGTCTCGGGCGGCACCCCGGCGCGGCCCCAGGAGACGAGCCGGACGAGGGGCCGCAGGCCCAGGTCGGCGGCGCGTTCGGGCGTGGTGACCACGCAGGCGGCGGCCGCGTCGTTCTGGCCGCTGGAGTTGCCGGCCGTGACCGTGGCCTCAGGGTCCGCCTTGCCGAGGACGGGACGCAGCTTCGCCAGCCCCTCGACCGTGGTGCCGGGACGCGGGTGCTCGTCGGCGTCGACGACCGTGTCGCCCTTCCGCGACCGGACGGTCACCGGGACGATCTCCTCGGCGAAGACCCCCGACCGCTGGGCGGCGACCGCGCGCTCGTGGGACCGGGCGGCCAGCTCGTCCTGCTCGCGGCGCCCGATCCCGTACTCGCGGCGAAGATTCTCGGCGGTCTCCAGCATCCCGCCGGGAACGGGATGGCGGACGCCGCCGGCGGTGACGCGTCCCCGCGCGAGCGCGTCGTGCAGTTCGAGGGACGGCCCGCGCACGCCCCAGCGCGCCGCGGTCGTGTAGAACGGCGCGCCGCTCATGCTCTCCGCGCCGCCCGCGATGATCACATCGCTGACCCCGGTCTGGATCTGCATGGCGGCGTTCAGGACGGCCTGGAGCCCGGACCCGCACCGCCGGTCGAGCTGCGTGCCGCCGACCGTGACCGGGAGCCCGGCGTCCAGCGCGGCCACGCGCCCGATGGCGGGGGCGTCGGAGGTGGGGTAGCAGTGCCCGAGGATCACCTCGTCGACCGCGTCCCCGGGCAGGCCGGTCCGCTCGACCAGGGCGCGGACGACGGCGGCGGCGAGCTCGGCGGCCGTGACGGTGCTGAGCGCTCCGCCGAACCGGCCGATGGGGGTCCGCAGCGGCTCGCAGATCACCGCGTCGCGCATGGTGGTCTCCTCGGGACGGGGGCGCGGGCACTTCGCAGGGTACGGCCCGTCGCCGGGAGGCGGCGTCCGGGCTTCCGCGCGGTGGAGTTGAATGCTGGGTACCCATGGCGGTGGCGAACCGGGACGTGGGCCAGAGGGCTGGGCGAGCGCGGGAGGCGACGTGGAGCAGTGGGCGGGCCGGGCGGCGACGATCAGGGTGATCGGCGCAGGGGCGATGGGGCGCGGGATCGCGCAGCTCGCCGCGGCGGGCGGGCTGACGGTGGAGCTGGCCGACATCCGGACGCAGGCCGTGATGGAGGCGGCCGAGCACGTCGGGGCCATGTTCGACAGGCTCGCCGCGAAGGGGCGCATGACGGCGGCCGACGCGGAGGCGGCGAAGGAGCGGCTCCGGCCGGTCGGCGAGCCGCTCACCCCGTTCCAGGACTGCGACCTCGTCGTGGAGGCCGTCCGGGAGGACATGGAGACCAAGCGGGAACTGTTCAGGTCATTGGAGAAGGTCTGCCCTGAGCACACCGTCTTCGCGACCAACACCAGTTCGCTGCCGGTGACGGCGATCGCCGCCGCGCTGGACGACCCGTCCCGGGTGGCGGGGCTGCACTTCTTCAATCCGGTGCCGCTGATGAAGCTCGTCGAGGTGATCCCGGGGGCGCGCACGGCCGAGTGGATCCCGGACGCGCTCGCCGACCTCGTGAGGCGTCTCGGTCACACTCCCGTGCTCGCGCCCGACGCGCCGGGGTTCCTCGTCAACCACGCTGGGCGCGGCCTGGTGACGGAGGCGCTGCAGATCCTCTCCGAGGGCGTCGCCGAGCCCGTGGACATCGACCGCATCGCGCGGGACGTCCTCGGCCTGAAGATGGGGCCGTGCGAACTTCTGGACCTGACCGGGATGGACGTGTCGCACCCGGTGATGGAGTCCATCTGGACGGGCTTCTACACCGAGCCGCGGTTCCGTCCGTCCAGGATCGGCAGGGCGCGCCTGGAGGCGGGGCTTCTCGGACGCAAGACCGGCGAGGGCTTCTACAAGTACGTGGACGGGGTGAAGCAGGAGCCCGCCGAGCCCGGCGCCCCGGCCGTCGACTTCCGGCCCGTCTGGTTCCAGGAACCGCAGCACCGCGAGACGCTGGGGATGCTGCTGTCCGAGGCCGGGGTGGAGGTCGAGGCCGGTGACGAGCCGTCCGAGGAGGCCGTCCTGCTGGTCGACGCCGCGACGGACATGAGCGTCGCGGCCCAGGTCGGCAACGGTCTTCCCGGGGAGCGGACCCTCGGGATCGACGGGTTCTTCGGGTTCTTCGGCCGGATCACCCTCACCGTGCAGCCCGCGCTCGACCCGGACGCGGGCCGCGCGGCGCTCGCCGCCCTCCTCGCCACGGGACGGCCGGTGACCGTCGTGCGGGACGCGCCCGTCGCCGTCGCGCCGCGGCTGCTGGCGTCGATCGTCAACGTGGGCTGCGGCATCGCCGAGCAGCGGCTGGCCGTTCCCGCCGACGTCGACACCGCCGTCCGGCTCGGGCTCGGCTACCCGCGCGGGCCGCTGGAGTGGGGCGACCACGTGGGCGCCGGGCGCGTCCTCGACGTCCTGGAACAGATGCACGAGGCGACCGGCGACCCGCGTTACCGTCCGAGCGGCTGGCTGACCGAACGCGTCGCGCTCGGCCTGCCGCTCACCGAGACGGGCACCGCCCCGTCCGACCTGCTCGCCTAGCGCCTCAGCCGGTCGGCTCGACGGGGTACGGGGACCTCTTCACGCGGGCTCGGCGACCTTCCCGGCGGGCACGGGCGCGGGGCGGCGGGCGCGCACGACGAAGGCGGCGAACAGGGCGGCGGCCAGCATCGCGCCGCACGCGGCGAACGAGGCGGCCGACACCGCGTGGGCGAAGGCGTCGCGCGCGGCGCGGGCGAGGCCGGGGTCGCCGGTCGCCAGGGCCTCGCCCAGCGAATGGCGCGCCGCCGCGGGCGCGGCGCCGGGCAGGTCGCGGGCGTAGACGGCGGAGACGACGCTGCCGAGGACGGCGACGCCGAGCGCGCTGCCGAGCTCCTGACCGGCGTCGTTCACCGCCGAGCCGACCCCGGCCTCCTCGGGCGGGACGGCGGCCATGAGGGTGCTGTAGGCGGGCGGTGTGCCGAGCCCGGCGCCGAAACCGAGGACGGCGAGCCCGACCGCGAGCACGGCGTAGCCGTCGTCCGGCTCCGCCAGGCCGAGGGCCAGGAAACCGGCCGCGGCGACGGAGAACCCGGCGACGAGGGCGGGACGGGCGCCGAACCGGGACTCCAGCGACGCGCCGACGCCGTTGCCGACGCCGGCGGAGACGGCGACCGGAAGCAGCGCCAGCCCGGCCTTGAGCGGGCCGTAGCCGTGCACCGACTGGAGCAGCTGGGTCAGGGCGAACAGCGTCCCGGCCAGCGCGAAGCCGAACAGCGCGATCATGACGGCGGCCCCGGAGAAGTCGCGGTCGCGCAGCAGGCGCAGGTCGAGCATCGGCTCGGGGTTGCGGTGCTGCCAGGCGGCGAACAGGGCGAGCGCGGCGGCGCCGGCGGCCAGCCCGCCGAGCGTGCGGGCGCCGGTCCAGCCGTGCGCGGGACCGGAGATGACCGCCCACACCAGCGCCGACATGCCCGCGGTGGACAGCGCCGCGCCGGGCACGTCGGGGCGGCGGCGCGGCCCGCGCGACTCGGGGACGAGGAGCAGCAGCCCGGCGACGGCGGCCGCGGCGACGGGCACGTTCACCAGGAAGACCGAGCCCCACCAGAAGTGCTCCAGCAGGAACCCGCCGAG
Source organism: Actinomadura sp. NPDC048032 (assembly GCF_040653175.1). Taxonomy (NCBI): domain Bacteria; kingdom Bacillati; phylum Actinomycetota; class Actinomycetes; order Streptosporangiales; family Thermomonosporaceae; genus Actinomadura; species Actinomadura sp. NPDC048032. The sequence goes on along the minus strand of NZ_JBEZJP010000036.1, from coordinate 1,303 downwards.
CGTCGGCCCGGCGGCGAGCCCGACCATGGACGTCGCGCCCCAGATCGCGAACGCCTTCGCGCGCTCGTCCGGTCCGAACACCTGCGCCATGATCGACAGGGTCCCCGGCATGAGGAGCGCGCCTCCCACGCCCATCAGCGCCCGCATCGCGACGAGCTCGGCGGGGGACCCCGCGAAGGCCGCGAGCAGGGACCCGGCGCCGAAGAGCGCGAAGCCGGCCAGCATCGCGCGGCGGCGCCCGTGCCGGTCGCCGAGGGCGCCCGCCGTGATCAGCAGGCCGGCGAACGCCAGCGAGTAGGCGTCGATCACCCACTGGACGTCGGACGTGGTGGCGTCCAGGTCCCGCAGGAGGGACGGGATCGCCACGTTGAGGATCGTGTTGTCGACCACGACGACGAACAGGCTGAGGCACAGCACGCCGAGGATCTGCCAGCGCCGCGGATGCGGGGCGATGGGCTCGTCCATGACCACTCCAGGTTTCTCGTACAGCGTTCGATTTGGCTTGCACACTGTACGACTCTGCTCGTACAGTGTTCAAGTCCCGGTACTCTGTACGGGAGCGAGGAGGGCACGCATGGCCGAGGAGAGCAGGGCGCCGTCCGTCTGGGTGCGGCCGGAACGCGCGCGGCGGGGCCGGCCCGCCCTCGGCCGGACGCAGATCGTCGACGCCGCGCTCGACCTGCTCGACGCCGAGGGGCTGGACGGCCTCAGCATGCGCCGCCTCGGCACCCGCCTGAACGCGGCCGCGACCTCGGTCTACTGGCACGTCGCGAACAAGGACGAGCTGCTGGAGCTCGCCCTCGACCGGGTCATGGCCGAGGTGGCGGTCCCGGCCGGGGACGGCTGGCGGGCCGCCGCGACCGGCTACGCGCGCAGCCTCCGCGCGATGATCCACCGGCACCCGTGGACGGTGACGCTGTTCGGCGGCCGCCCGATGATCGGCCCGAACGCGACCCGCGTCCTGGACGAGGTGCTCGCCGCGTTCGGCTCCGCCGGGTTCACCGGCTTCGACCTGGAGTACGCCTGGTCGGCGGTGGTCGACTACGTCATCGGCGCGGCCGGCAGCGAGGCGAGCTGGCAGCGCGCCCAGCCCGGCACGTCCGCCGCCGACTGGGTCGAGAACCTCGGCCCCTACCTGGACCGGCTGGACGAGGAGCGCCCCGGGCTCGCGTCGCACATCCGCGAGATCTGGATGAAGGAGACCGGCAGCTCGCCCGACGAAACTACTGTCCCCGCCGTCACAGCCGCAAGTATTGGCAGCGGATGCAATAAAGGCGAGATGATCCGTGACGCTGCGCTACCG
>NZ_JBEZJP010000035.1:0-33362 GCF_040653175.1 Actinomadura sp. NPDC048032 | reverse complement strand
ATCACCCGGTGAGGCTCCGGGACAGCCCCTCCAGGAGCCGCCGCGCACCGGCGTCTCCGCCGGCGGCCCCGCCGACGAGATCTCCTCCGGGCCGGGCGGCCCCCGCCGGGCCGGGCGCAAGGGCGGATCCGGTGCCCGCAAGGGCGGTCCCGCCGGGCGCAAGGGCGGTTCCGCCGGGCGCAAGGAGGCCTCCGGCGGGCGCAACGGCGTGCGGATCGCGGTGGTCGCCGCGGGCGCCGCCGTCCTGCTCGGCGGCGGCGCGGTCGCCGCGTTCGCGCTGACCGGCGGCTCCGGCGACGAGGGCCCCCAGACCGTCGAGCCCACCCGGCAGCTCGCCGACGCCGCCGTGCCGAAGATCGATCCGAAGGTGCTGGAGCAGCAGCGCAAGAAGCTGGCGCTGGAGCGGGCCTCCCGCGCGACGCGCCAGGACGGGGGCAAGAAGGGCCCCTCCCTGCTCCCCAAGGGCAAGCCGATCCCGACCAAGACGCCGGAGCCGAAGAAGACCGGCGGCAGCGGCGGCGGCCCGACGGGCGACCCGGTCCCCGCCGGCGAGGCGCAGGCGATCGCCAAGCGGCTGATGCCGAGCTATGGCTTCACCGGCAGCGGCCAGTTCGGCTGCCTGGTCAACCTGTGGAACAAGGAGAGCCACTGGAACGTCCACGCGTCCAACCCCTCCTCGGGCGCGTACGGAGTTCCGCAGGCCCTTCCCGGCGACAAGATGGCCAGCGCGGGACCCGACTGGCGGAACAACCCCACCACCCAGATCAAGTGGGGGCTCGGCTACATCAAGAACCGCTACGGCACGCCGTGCGGCGCGTGGTCGCACTCGCAGTCCGTCGGCTGGTACTGATCCGGCCCGGCGCGTCCCGGCCGCCCTGCGCGGCGCCTGGGACGCGCGGGGCGGGCGCCGCCCGCCTCAGCGGCGGGCCGCGCCGGTCATCCGCAGCACGTCGAGCGCCTCGTCCAGCTGCTCGACGGTCAGCCTGCCCGCCTCGACGTGGCCGCGCTCCAGCACGACCTCGCGGATCGTCCGGCGCTCCCGGAGCGCCTGCTTGGCGACCTTCGCGGCCTCCTCGTACCCGAGGTAGCGGTTCAGCGGCGTCACGATCGACGGTGAGGACTCGGCGTACTCGCGCATCCGCTCCTCGTCGGCCTCGACGCCGTCCACGCAGCGGTCGGCCAGCAGCCGGGACGCGTTCGCCAGCAGGGTGATCGACTCCAGCACGTTGCGGGCCAGCATCGGCAGCATCACGTTCAGCTCGAAGCTGCCGGACGCGCCGCCGAACGCCACCGCCGCGTCGTTGCCGATGACCTGCGCGGCGACCTGCGCCACCGCCTCGGGGATCACCGGGTTCACCTTCCCGGGCATGATCGAAGAGCCGGGCTGCAGGTCGGGCAGCCGGATCTCGGCGAGCCCGGCGCGCGGCCCCGACCCCATCCAGCGCAGATCGTTGGCGATCTTGGTGAGGCTCACCGCGATCGTGCGCAGCGCGCCGCTGGCCTCCACCAGGCCGTCGCGCGCGCCCTGCGCCTCGAAGTGGTCGCGGGCCTCGGTGAGCGGCAGCCCGGTGGCCCGGGCGAGCTCGGCGACGGTGCGGGCGGCGAAGCCCTCGGGGGTGTTGATGCCGGTGCCGACGGCCGTCCCGCCGAGCGGGAGCTCCGCCAGCCGCGGCAGCACGGCCTCCAGCCGCTCCACGCCGTGCCCGGCCTGCGCGGCGTACCCCCCGAACTCCTGCCCGAGCGTCACCGGCGTCGCGTCCATCAGGTGGGTGCGGCCGGACTTGACGACGGTCGCGAACTCCTCGGCCTTGCGGGCGAGCGCGGCCTCCAGATGCCGCAGCGCGGGGATCAGCTCGTTCACGACGGCCCCGGTGGCCGCGACGTGGATGGACGAGGGGAACACGTCGTTGGACGACTGGGAGGCGTTCACGTGGTCGTTGGGATGGACGGGGCGGCCGAGCCGCTCCTGCGCCAGCGTCGCCACGACCTCGTTGGCGTTCATGTTGGACGACGTCCCCGAGCCGGTCTGGAACACGTCGATCGGGAACTGGTCGTCCCACCGCCCGGCGGCGACCTCGCGGGCGGCCTCGGCGATGGCGCCGGCGAGGTCCTCGTCGAGGACGCCCAGCTCGGCGTTGACGACCGCCGCGGCGGCCTTGATCTGGCCGAGCGCGGCGATGTGCGCGGCCTCCAGCGTCCGTCCGGAGATCGGGAAGTTCTCCACCGCGCGCTGCGTCTGGGCCCGCCACTTGGCCGCGGCCGGAACCCGGACCTCGCCCATCGAGTCGTGCTCGACCCGGAACTCCTGCTCGCCCATGGAACGCCTCCCCACTCGACTCCGGCGGCCGCCGCCGTCGGCCGCCGCCTGAAAGGGGCAGCCCCGTCAGTGGGTCACGCATTCCCGCGTGAGGCGCGGATCACTCCTTGTTCAGCGTGTAGTTCTGCCGCTCGCCCGGCCTGCCCGCCGGCTTCTGCCGCCCGTTCACCCAGACGTCGCACGCGGACGCGTCGTAGACGACCGCGTTGATGCGCGGCTGGTCGTACCGGCGCGCCTCGCCCATGCGCAGCGTCTCGTCGCTGAGCACCGTCATCGCGGCCCCCGGGACCGACACGAAGATCTTGCAGGAGTCGGTGCGGGCCCGGACGACGAGCGTGCTGGTCGCGGCGCCGGGTGGCGCGGCGGCCTGGGTCGTGCTCGCCGGGGTGGACGCGCCGGCGGTGGGGGAGGGGCCGGGGCTCTCCCGCATCATGCCGACGATGAGGGCGGTGGCGCCGATGCCGCAGGAGGCGACGGTCGCGCCGATGAGCCCGATCACGACCATCAGCCGGTAGCGGGGGGTCGGCGCGCGGCGCCCCGAGCGCGGGCCCGCCATGGCCCGTTCGAGCCGGTCGACCGCGCGGGCGTGGCTGAGCCGCCGGGTCGGGTTCTTCTCCAGCAGCCCGGTGATGACGGGCGCGAGCGCGCCGGCGTTCTGCGGGGCGGGGGTCGACTCGTTGGCCAGCGCCGACAGCGTCGCCATGACGTTCTCGCGCTCGAACGGCGGGCGGCCCTCCAGCGCCGCGTACAGCGTCGCGCCGAGCGACCACAGGTCGGACCGCGGGGTCGCCTTCTCCCCGGCGGCGACCTCGGGCGCCACGTACGCGGGCGACCCCATGAAGTGGCCCGTCGCGGTGAGGCTCGCCGAACCCGAGGAGAACGCGAGCCCGAAGTCGGTGAGGACGACGCGGTCGCCGTCCAGGAGCACATTGCTCGGCTTCAGGTCGCGGTGCACGATCCCGGCCTTGTGCGCGGTGTTGAGGGCGTCCAGCAGAGCGCGGCCGATGTGCCCGACGCGCTCGGGCGGCAGCGGGCCCGAGCGCTCGATGAGCTGTTCGAGGCTGGGCGCCTCGATCATCTCCATCACGATCCAGGGACGGCCCTGCTCGATGACCACGTCGTAGACCTCGACGATGGAGTGCGTGCGCAGCTGCGCGGGCGCGCGCGCCTCCCGGAGGGTACGGCGGTAGAAGAGCACCCGGTCGTCCTCGGCGAGGTTGTCGGGGATCCGCAGTTCCTTGATCGCCACAGCGCGGTCGAGGAGCTCGTCGTGCCCCCTCCACACCGTGCCGTTGGCGCCCTGACCTATCTCCGAGACCAGCCGGTAGCGCGTCGCTAGCACGAGGCGCTCTGACTGTGACATGGCGGAAAAGATACCGGAGTGGCCAGCCGGTCATCGGGGAGACTTCATCACCAACGCGAATTTTGGCCCAATACTGTGACCTTGCGACAAGAAACCGCGGGGGACCGCCTCCCGGCGGCCCCGGGCGGGGGCCGCCGGCCGCTACCGGAGGTCAGCGCCTGCCGATGCTGAGGACGGGTCCGGTGGTGTCGGCGAAGAAGTCCTCGCCCTTGTCGTCCACCACGATGAAGGCCGGGAAGTCCTCGACCTCGATCTTCCAGACGGCCTCCATGCCGAGCTCCGGGTACTCCAGGACCTCGACCTTCTTGATGCAGTCCTGCGCGAGCCGCGCCGCCGGGCCGCCGATCGAGCCGAGGTAGAAGCCGCCGTGCTCCTTGCAGGCGTCGGTGACCTGCTTGGACCGGTTGCCCTTGGCCAGCATGACCAGCGAGCCGCCCGCGGCCTGGAACTGCTCGACGTAGGAGTCCATCCGGCCGGCCGTGGTCGGGCCGAACGAGCCCGACGCGTAGCCCTCGGGCGTCTTGGCCGGGCCCGCGTAGTAGACGGCGTGGTCGCGCAGGTACTGCGGCATCGGCTCGCCCGCGTCCAGCCGCTCCTTGATCTTGGCGTGCGCGATGTCGCGCGCCACGACGAGCGGGCCGGTCAGCGACAGCCGCGTCCGGACCGGGTACCGGGTCAGCTCGGCGCGGATCTCCGCCATCGGGCGGTTGAGATCGATGGCGACGACGTCGTCGTCCAGGTGCTCGCCGGTGGTGTCGGGCAGGTACTGGGCGGGGTCGGTCTCCAGCCGCTCCAGGAACACGCCCTCCGCGGTGATCTTGGCGAGGGCCTGCCGGTCGGCGCTGCACGAGACGGCGATCGCGACCGGGCAGGACGCGCCGTGCCGCGGCAGCCGGATCACCCGCACGTCGTGGCAGAAGTACTTGCCGCCGAACTGCGCCCCGATCCCGAGCTTCTGCGTCAGCTCGAACACCTGGAGCTCCAGCTCCAGGTCGCGGAACCCGTGCCCGAGCGGCGAGCCCTCGGTGGGCATCGCGTCCAGGTAGTGGGCCGAGGCGTACTTGGCGGTCTTCAGCGCGTACTCGGCGGACGTGCCGCCCACGACGATCGCCAGGTGGTACGGCGGGCACGCGGCCGTGCCGAGCGAGCGGATCTTCTCCTCCAGGAAGGACATCATCCGCTTGGGGTTCAGGACGGCCTTGGTCTCCTGGAAGAGGAACGACTTGTTGGCGCTGCCGCCGCCCTTGGCCATGAACAGGAACTTGTAGGCGTCGCCGGGCGTCGCGTACAGCTCGATCTGCGCGGGCAGGTTGGAGCCGGTGTTCTTCTCGTCCCACATCGTCACGGGCGCCATCTGCGAGTAGCGCAGGTTCAGCTTCGTGTAGGCGTCGTACACCCCGCGCGAGATGTGCCTCTCGTCGTCGCCGTCCGTCAGGACGTGCTGGCCGCGCTTGCCCATGACGATCGCGGTGCCGGTGTCCTGGCACATCGGCAGGACGCCGCCGGACGCGATGCCCGCGTTCTTCAGCAGGTCCAGCGCGACGAACCGGTCGTTGGGGGACGCCTCGGGGTCGTCCAGGATCCGGCGGAGCTGCGCCAGGTGCGCCGGACGCAGCAGGTGGGCGATGTCGCGCATGGCCGTCTCGGTGAGCAGCCGCAGGGCCTCCGGCTCGACCTGCAGGAACGTCCGCCCGTTCGCTTCGAACGTCGAGACCCCGTCGGAGGTCAGGAGCCGGTAGTCGGTCTCGTCCGGGCCGAGCGGAAGCAGGTCGGTGAAGGAGAAGTCAGGCATCTCAGGCAGATCCTCGCGCGATTCCGATGGGGGCCGCCTCACAGGTTACGGGCTCGGCGGGCGCGGGCCCACGGGGGGCGACCCGGGCGCGCAGGCCCACCACGACGCCCGCGGCGACCAGGACGGCGCCCGCCAGATCGGCCGGTCCCGGCCGGTCGAGGCCGAGCGCGACGGTCGTGACCACCGCGCTGATCGGGATCAGGCCCGCGCACAGCCCGGCGCGGTCGGCTCCGAGCCGCCCGATCGCGTCGTACCAGAGCAGGAACGCGATCGTGGTGACGACGATCGACAGGTAGGCGAAGCCGGCCAGCTCGCCGGCCGTCGGGACGCGCAGCAGCGCCGTCCCGTCCGCGACCAGGCCGGCCGCCAGCAGCATCGGGACGGCCAGCGCGGCGGAGTAGGCGGAGACCCGCAGCGGTCCGAGGCGCGGCAGCAGCGGCACGGCCAGCAGCGAGAAGCCCACCTCCCCGCCGAGGGCGCCGAGCGAGAGCAGCAGCCCGCGGACGCCACCGCCCCCGAAGCCGTTCGCGAGCGCGGCCCCCGCCGCCACCACGCAGGCCGCCGCGATGATCGCCGGGGCGGGGCGGCGGCCGTCCAGCAGCGGCCCGACCACCGCCAGCACGATCGGGACCGTCGCGATCACCGTGCCGACGGTGGCCGGGCTGGTGTCCCGGGTGGCCAGCACGATGCAGACGTTGAACGCCACCAGTCCGGTCCCCGCCAGGGCCGTCAGCAGCAGCCAGTCGCGGGCGGAGGGGCGGCGGGCGGGCCCTCCGGCGAGGCGCGCCACGGCGAGCAGGACCAGCGCGGCCGCGGCGTACCGGACCGCCTGGCCGCCGAAGACGGGATAGCCGGAGATGGTCGCCGAGACGGCCGTCAGCGTGCCGACGAGGGACATCGCGGCCCCGGCCCCCGCCATGCCGCGCCTGTGGGAGGTGTTCATGGACCGAACGCTAGGGCGCGGTTGGTCCATGGGACAGAGCCAATCAATCCCCCCGAACACGGACCAATACCCTCTCCGTGACGTCCACACCGCCCCTTGACGCTGAGAGTCATGTGACCGACCTTCATCTTTCTCTCGACCGGTCCGCCGGGCGGCTGGCCGCGCAGATCGCCGCGGGCTTCCGCGCGGCGGTGCGCTCCGGCCGGCTGACCGCCGGGACCCGGCTGCCGTCGAGCCGCGATCTGGCCCGTGACCTGGACGTCTCCCGCGGTGTCGTCGTCACCGCCTACGAGCAGCTCACCGCCGAGGGCTTCCTGATCGCCCGGCGCGGCGACGGCACCCGCATCGCGCCGCTGGCCCGCCCCGACGAGGAGATCGGGCCGCCGCCCGGGCCGCCGCCCCGCCCGGCCGAGCCACGGACGGAACCGGCCGTCCTGTACGACCTGACGCCCGGGCAGCCCGACCTCTCGGCGTTCCCCCGCGAGCGCTGGATCGCCGCCGCCCGCACCGCGCTGCGCACGCTGCCGCACGACGCGCTCGCCTACCCCGACCCGGCCGGCGTCCCGGACCTGCGGGCCGAACTCGCGTCCTACCTCGGCCGGGTGCGCGCCGCGCACGCCGACCCCGGCCGGATCGTGATCATGAACGGGGTGGCGCAGGGCCTGTCCGGCCTGCTCGGCCAGCTGCTCTCGGACGGGCACACCGCGCTCGCCGTCGAGGACCCCACCAGCGTCCGGCAGCTGCCGATGCTGGCCGCCGCCGGGGTCCGCCTCGTCCGCGTCCCGGTGGACGAGGAGGGCCTGGACGTCGCGGCGCTCGCCCGCACCCAGGCCCGCGCCGTCCTCGTGACGCCCGCGCACCAGTACCCGACCGGCGTCGTGCTGTCCCCGGCGCGGCGCGCCGCGCTGATCGCCTGGGCGCGCGACGCGGACGGCGTCGTCCTGGAGGACGACTACGACGCCGAGTTCCGCTACGACCGCGACCCCGTCGGCTGCCTCCAGGGCGTCGACCCCGACCGGGTCGTCCTCCTCGGCTCGGTCAGCAAGTCGCTCGCCCCCGCCCTGCGCCTCGGCTGGGCCCTCGCGCCGCCGTTCCTCGCCGAGGGCCTGCGGGAGCACCGCACCAACACCGACCTCGGCGCGCCCGTCCTGGAGCAGTACGCGCTGACCGAGTTCCTGCGCGGCGGCGGCTACGACCGGCATCTGCGCACCATGCGGAGGCGGTACCGGGCCCGGCGGGACGCCCTCGCCGGCGCGCTCGCCGAGAACCTGCCCGGCGCCAGGGTTCACGGCGTCTCAGCGGGCATCCACCTCTACGTGGAACTGCCGGGCGGGTGCGACGAGGACCGAGTCGTGGAGCGCGCGGCGCGGGCCGGGGTGTCGGTCGCGGGCGCCCGCGCCATGTGGTCGGCCCGCCGCGCCGAGGAGGCGCCCCCCGCGCTCGTCCTGGGCTACGCGGGTCTCCCGGAGCCGCGCCTGGTCAAAGCCGCGCAACTGCTGGGTCAAGCGGTTGCTCACGGTGATGGAGGGTAAGAACAGCATCCCCGGTGTAGGAGGTATGCATGAGTCTGGAAGAGGCCGCGCGGCAGTTGAAGATGGCCGGCCACGACGCGCAGGTGGCCTTCGACTGTGTCGGTCTGGGCGACCTCGAACGGGCGCAGGAGCACGCCGTGACGCTCCGGGCTGCGGCCGACGCCGCCGAAGTGGCGCTCAGTCAAGCCCTGAAGGACATGTCTCCCGAGGAGGCCCAGACGGAAGGCGAGCGCGCCGTCACGGCCCTGGCCGAAGACGCGTGAGCAGTGCCTTCCCAGGGGGGCGCCCCTGGAACCCCCGGTGCGGCTGGTCGTACCCGCTACAGGAGCGACACGTCATGAACCCGCACGGGCACGGGAGCCCGGATCGTGGCGTGAGGATCGCCCGGCTCGCAACGGGGGTTCCAGGGGGTCGCCCACCTGGGAAGACACAGCGAAGCCCTTCGCGGTGGCGAAGACGACCAGGATCAGGGCCGTGGGGACGATGAAGGCGATGCGCAGGCCGTGGTCGGCGCTGAGCGGAGCGATGGCCCCGACCACGGCGGCGCCGAGGACGAAGCCGACGTAGTTGAAGATGTTGACCCGGGCGACGGCGACGCCGAGACCGGTCGGGTCGACGCGTCCGGCGGCGGAGAAGGACACCGGGGCGATCACGCTCAGGCCGAGCCCGGCGAGCGCGAACGCGGCGATGGCGACGGCCGCGTTGGGCGCGGCGACCACGCCGGCCATGCCGAGGACGCCGACCAGGCCGCCGATCCGCACCACCCTGACGGCCCCCGAGCGGCGGACGGCGAGGTCGGCGACCGCGCGGCTGACGACCATGGTGACCTGGTAGGCGACGTAGCCGAGCGGGGCGACCCAGTCGCTCGCGGACAGCTCGTCGTCCAGGTACTTGGCGCCGTAGCTGGAGATCGCCGAGTCGGCCAGGTAGGCGACGGCCATCGCGGCGCCCACGACCAGGATCGGGCGCCACGGGACGCTGCGCCCGGCCGCCTTCAGCTCCTCGGCGGTGGGGCCGTCCCCCTCCTCGGCGCGGCGGTAGAGGCGGCCGCCGGTGGCGAGCGAGGCGGCCACGCCGACGGCGGCGGCGATGGCGAAGCCGGTGAACAGCGACAGGTCCAGCTTGTTGGCGAGGGACGCCCACAGGCCGCCGAGGATCCCCGCGACGCTCCACACCGCGTAGAACCCGGTGATCAGGCTGATCCCGTACCGGCGCTCGACGGCGATCGCCTGGGCGTTCATCGAGGCGTCCACCGCGCCGACGAACAGGCCGAAGGCGGCGACGGTCACGTAGAGGGCGGGGTCGTTGTCGCCGGTGAGGCCGATCAGGGCGATCGTGACGGCCACGGCGGGCTGGGAGACGCGCAGCACCGGGGCGCTGCCGAGCCGCTGGAACAGCGCGCCGGACGCGACGCTCCCCACGCCCGCGACCAGCGGCACCATGAGCAGCACCAGCGACAGCGTGGCGTCGCTGAGGTGGTGCGACTCCTGCATCTTCGGCACCTGCGTCACCAGCGAGGCGAAGCAGAGCCCCTGGACGGCGAACGCCGTGTACGCGGCGAACCGGGCCCGGCGGTCCCGGGCGGTGGTGCCCTCGCTCATGCGCCCCGACCTCTCTGGCTGCGCACCGTGAACGGACGCAATGTGAAGAAGATTCGCGTCAGCGTAGGGACAGGGGACGTCCCAGGTCAATGGGCGGGGACCGTCAGCCGATGAGGCGCCTGCGCATCCCCCGCACGGCGATGATCCACATCAGCGCGGCGAACACCACCAGCGCGCCGAGGTGGCCGAGGTCGGCGAGCGGGTGCAGGCCGAACACCGCGTCCCTGACCAGCTGCACGCAGTGGTACAGCGGGTTGAGGTGGGAGACCTTCTGCGCCCAGCCGGGCAGCGCGTCGATGGGGAAGAACGTCCCGGCGATCAGGAACAGCGGCGTCACCACACCGGTGATCACGTAGTCGAACGAGTTGATCGACGGCACCACCGACGACGTCCACATGCCGAAGAGGCCGAAGCCGAGCGCGGTGAAGAACGTCACGAACGGCACCAGCAGCATCCCGGGGGACGGGTCGAGGCCGAAGAACAGCGCCACGACGAGCGGGGTGCACGAGTACACCGCCGACTTGGCCGCGATCCACAGCGCCTCGCCCGTCACGAGCTCGTGCACGTCCACGGGCGCGGCGAGCATCGCGTCGTAGGTGTGCTGGAACACCCGCCTGATGTAGCCGTTGAACATCCCCGGGAACACCGAGGTGAACAGCGCCGCGGTCCCGACGACGCCGGTCGCGACGAAGTCCAGGTACCGGTAGTCGCCGATCACCGCGACCATCGAGCCGAACCCGTAGCCGAAGGCCAGAAGGAAGAACGTCGGCTCCACCATCGAGGCGAACGACTGCGACTTCCAGTACCGCTTGTAGAGGGCCAGCTCGTGGCGCCAGATCCCCCGGACCGGCGCCGCCTCGAACCGCCGCAGACGCGGCGCCCGCTCCGCCGTCGCCGCTTCCGCCTGGACGGTCATTCCACACGCTCCCCGGTCAGCACCACGAACACGTCTTCGAGGTTGGAGGCCCGGCGGACGCCGTCCGGGCCGAGTTCGTCCTCCAGGGAGGGCGCGATGGTCTCGGCCTTCAGCACCGACACCGAGGGGCCGGTGCGGCGCGTCGGCAGTCCGGCCGCCCGCGCGACCCGCTCCACCTCCGTCAGCCGGTCCGGCGGCCCGTAGTGCTCGACGACCCGCTCGCCCGCGTACTCGGCCACCAGCGCCGACGGCGTGCCCCGCGCGATGACCCTGCCGTGCGACATCAGCGCGCACTCGTCGGCGAGGCGCTCGGCCTCCTCGATGTAGTGCGTCGACATCAGCACGGTCGTGCCGCCGGCGCGCAGCCCGTCGATCAGGCCCCACAGCTCGGCCCGCACCTGCGGGTCGAGGCCCACGGTCGGCTCGTCCAGCAGGACGAGCGCGGGGCGGTGCACGAGCCCGCGGGCGATCAGCAGCCGCCGCCGCATGCCCCCGGACAGGCCGTCCACCCTGGTCAGCTGCCGCTCGGTCAGGTGCGCGATCGCCAGCGCGGCGTCCACGGCCTCGCGCCGCGCCTTGCGCGGCACCCGGTACAGGTGCGCGAACACCTCCAGGTTCTCGCGCGCGGTGAGCTCCTCGTCGAGGTTGTCCTGCTGGGGGACGACACCCATCGCCGCCCGCGCGCGCTTGGACTCCCGGGGCACGTCGAAGCCGAGCACGCGGATCGTGCCCTCGTCGGCGACCGCCTGCGCGGTCAGCATCTTCATCGTGGTCGACTTGCCGGCGCCGTTCGGGCCCAGCAGCCCCAGGCAGATGCCGGAGGGGACGTCGAGGTCGAGCCCGTCCACGGCGGTGAAGCCGCCGAACCGCTTCACGACGCCGCGGAGGCTGATCGCCGCCGTGCCGGAGCCCTCGTGGGCAGGCGCGATCTCGGCACGATGCAAGGTCATACCCCTCACACTAGGTAAGGGAGGGACGAATCCCCACCCGTTTTCCCGCGGGGCCGTCCCCGCCGGGGGATACCCTCTTCCCTGTGGACCTCCCCCATCGCCCGGCGGCCGAGAAGGTCACCAACGTGCGCGACCTGCGCGCGTCCGACGCCGACCGGGAACGCGTCGCCGCCGTCCTGGGCGAGGCCCTCGCGGACGGGCGGCTCACCATCGAGGAGCACTCCGAGCGCGTTTCCCGCGCCTACGCCGCCCGCACCCTGGGCGAGCTGACGGGGCTCACCGGCGACCTCAGCCCCGAGGAGGCGCAGCCCATCCTCGTGGACGACCGCCCGGTCTCGGTCTTCTTCGGCCGCACCCGGCGGGACGGGCGCTGGGTCGTCCCGGTCAAGCTCCCGCTCCTGGCCCTGTTCGGGACGGTCGAGCTCGACCTGCGCGAGGCCGTCCTGCAGCGCCGGCACATCGTCGTCGACTCGCTGGTGCTCGGCGGCCGCATCCGGCTGCTGGTCCCCGAGGGCGTCCGCGTGGACGTCACGGGGCGCACCATCCTCAGCACCCGCGACCTGCGGGCCCGTCCCGCGGCCGAGGGCCCGACCATCGAGGTGGGAGGCACGCTGATCTTCGGGTCGGTGCGGGCGCGGGCCCCGAAGCCCTCGCTGCGCAGCCGCGTCCGCAACCGCCTCACCCGCGGCCGGTAGGCCCGCGGGGCCCGCCGCCCTACACCGCCGTGTCGAAGTTGATCGCGCTGTAGGCGCGCAGCTTGCTCAGCTGGTGCTCGCTGGAGATCGTCCGGATGGTGCCGCTGCGCGACCGCATGACCAGCGAGTGCGTGACCGCCGTGCCCTTGCTGTAGCGGACGCCGTCGACCAGCTCGCCGTCGGTGATGCCGGTCGCGGCGAAGAACACGTCGTCGGAGGTCACCAGGTCGTCGGTGGTGAGCACCCGGCCCGGCTCGTGGCCCGCGTCGGCGGCCTTCCGCCGCTCCTCGTCGTCCTGCGGCCACAGCCGGCCCTGGATCACCCCGCCGAGCGCCTTGATCGCGCACGCGGCGATGATGCCCTCCGGGGTGCCGCCGATGCCGAGCAGCAGGTCGACGCCGGTGCCCGGCCGGGACGCCATGATGGCGCCGGCCACGTCGCCGTCCAGGATGAACTTGATCCGCGCCCCGGCCTCCCGGACCTCCTTGACGATGCCCTCGTGCCGCGGCCGGTCCAGGATGCACACCGTCACGTCGTGCGGCGAGGAGCCCTTGGCGCGGGCGATCGCGCGGATGTTGTCGGCGATCGGGCGCTCGATGTCGACGACGTCGGCCGCCTCCGGGCCGGTCACCAGCTTCTCCATGTAGAACACCGCCGACGGGTCGAACATCGACCCGCGCGGCGCCACCGACAGCACCGCGATCGCGTTGTTCATGCCGAGCGCGGTCAGCCTGGTGCCGTCCACCGGGTCGACGGCGACGTCGCACTCGGCGCCGGAGCCGTCCCCGACCTCCTCGCCGTTGTACAGCATCGGCGCGTTGTCCTTCTCGCCCTCGCCGATCACGACGACGCCCCGCATGGACACGGTGTTGATCAGCTGGCGCATCGCGTTCACGGCGGCCCCGTCGGCGCCGTTCTTGTCCCCCCGGCCGACCCAGCGCGCGGCGGCCATGGCGGCGGCCTCGGTCACCCGGACCAGCTCCATCGCGAGGTTGCGGTCCGGAGCCGACGGCTCGGTGGTGAGGGGGGAGGAAACGGTGGTCTCTTCGGACATGGCGGGGCAGCCCCTTCGGTCGGTGGTGCCTCGGATTCTCCGTGGACCGGATGGCAGGCCACAAATTGGACCAGACCAGCCGGGCCGCGGGCCTTCCGGGCACGGGGTCGATCAGGCGTCCTGGCGCGGGCGGAACGAGCACCGGAAACCACCACGGCACGGACAAGGGATCGTTTCCCCCTGGGAGAGGGCGTAATCTCAGGCGTCATGAGCAGCGACATCGACGTCCCGTCCGGCGGGGTGACCCAGAACGGGGGCGCGCGGCCCGCGGACGGCCCCGCGCGGACCTCCGACCGCGGGGCCGCCACCCGCGGCGCCCTGCTGGCCGCGGCCAGAGACGTCTTCTGCCAGTCCGGCTTCGCCCAGGCCGCGGTGACCGACATCGTCGCCAAGGCCGGCGCCAGCGTGGGGAGCCTCTACCACCACTTCAACGGCAAGGCGGACCTCTACCTGACGCTGTTCGAGGACTTCCAGGGACGCCAGCAGGAGCGCACCCGCGAGGCGATCAGCGCCGTCCGCGAGGCCGGCGAGAAGGATCCCATGCGGCAGTTCATCGCCGGCGCGGGCGCCTACCTCAACGGCTGCCTGGACGAGCGGGACGTCGCCCGGCTGTTCATCTCCGGCGACGGGCCTCCCGGGTTCGACCGGGTCATGCGCCAGCGCCTGAACAAGTGGGCCCGCCGCAACGCCGCCCTGTTCCACACCGCCGACGGCGGCGTCGACGAGGCCCTGGTCACGGTGCTGACGGGCGCGATGGCGGGCGCGGTCTCGGAGATCTCGCTGCTGGACGACGAGGACGCCGCCCGCCGCCTGGCCGACAAGATCATGGTCATCGTCGGCACGATCCGCAACCCCGGTACGGAGCAGCGCTGAGGGTGGGGGATCCTGGAGGGGTGACCGACAAGACCCCATCCTCCGCCCCGGAAACCGAGCAGGCGGGACCCGCGCCGGACGCGCCCGCCGGCGGGCCCGAGACGGACGCCGCGCGGGAACGGCCCGAGCCGGCGGCCCCCACGGGACGGCCCGTGGTCGAGGTGAGCCCCGGCGTGTACAAGCGGCTGACCACGGGGCTCGGCGGCTTCGCCATGGCGATGGGCGCCTGCCTGCTGCTCGTGCTGGCGATCTACGTCGTCACGCCGCGCAGCGACGAGGAGGTCCTGCCGACCGTCGACTACAGCTCGCAGCTGTGGGCGATGCGCAACGACGCGCCCTACACCGTCCACGCGCCCGAGGGGCTGCCCCCCACCTGGCGTCCCAACAGCTCGCGGGTGAACGGCCTGGACGCCGACGGCAAGGGCCCCGTCGCCTGGCACCTGGGGTTCGTGACGCCCAGCGACGAGTACGCGGCGCTGGAGCAGAGCAACGAGAAGGCCTCGCAGTACGTCCCGCGCATGGCCAACAGCAGCCGGCCGGTCGGGACGCAGCAGGTGAACGGCGTCACCTGGACCAAGTACTACCGCAAGGACAAGAAGGCCAACTCCCTCGCCCGGACGCTTCCGGACGGGGTCAGCATCGTGGTCACCGGCACCGCCTCCTACGCGGAGCTGGCCGTCGTGGCCGGGTCGCTCAAGGAGCAGTCGAAGAACGGCGGCCCGGCCCCTTCGGCGACGGCCACGCCGGCCTCCTGAGCCTCGGCGCGGGCCGCGCGCCGCCTCAGAACGGGGCGGCCGCGTCGCCGCCGTCCGGCCGTTCGAGCGCCGCGGCCAGCCGGGCGCGGGCGCCCTCCAGCCACTCCTCGCAGACGGCGGCGAGCCTCTCACCCCGCTCCCACAGGCCGAGCGACTCCTCCAGCGTCAGGCCGCCCGCCTCCAGCCGCTTGACGACGTCGGCCAGCTCGTCCCGCGCCTGCTCGTACGACGGCTTCTCGGCCGTCCCGTTCTCGTCAGCCACCGGCCCACCCTCTCATCCCCCGGGGGACGTCCCGTTCCCCGGGCGGCGACTCGCGGTTCATTCCCGGCCGGTCACGCTCACGCCGAGGCGCCCGTCGGCGAGCCGCACGTGCAGGCGCTCGCCGTCCTTGACCGACGCCGACTCCCGCACCACCGACGCGTCCTCCCGCTGGACGATCGCGTAGCCGCGCTCCAGCGTCGCGGCGGGGGAGAGGGCGACCAGCCGGGCGCGGGTGTGCCCGAGCTCGTCCCCGGCCCGGTCCAGCGCCGCCGACAGGCACCGGCGCGCCCGGTCGCGCAGCGCCGCGACCTGCTCGGACTGCCGCTCGATCTCCCGCACCGGGTCGGCCAGCGCGGGCCGCGAGCGCACCGAGCGCAGCCACGCCAGCTCGCGCTCCACCGCGCCGGACAGGCACCGCCGCCCGCGGTCGCGCAGCTGCCGGACGAGCTGGAGCTGCTCGCGCACGTCCGGCACGGCCTTCTTCGCGGCGTCGGTCGGGGTGGAGGCCCGGACGTCGGCGACCAGGTCCAGGAGCGGGCTGTCCTGCTCGTGCCCGATCGCGCTGACGACCGGCGTGCGGGCGGCGTGGACCGCGCGGACGAGGGCCTCGTCGGAGAACGGCAGCAGGTCCTCCATCGCGCCGCCGCCGCGCGCGATGATGATCACGTCGATCTCGGGATCGGCGTCCAGCGCGCGCAGCGCCTCCATCACCTCGCCGACCGCGTACGAGCCCTGCACCGCGGTGTTCTCCACCCGGAACGCCACCGCCGGCCACCGCCGCCGCGCGTTCTCCAGGACGTCGTGCTCGGCGTCGGAGTCGCGTCCGCAGATCAGCCCGATCCGGCCGGGCAGGAAGGGCAGCGGGCGCTTGCGCTCGGGCCGGAACAGCCCCTCGGAGGCCAGCACTCGCTTGAGCCGCTCCAGCCGGGCCAGCAGCTCGCCGACGCCGACCGGCCTGATCTCCAGCACGCTGAGCGAGAACGTCCCGCGGTTGATCCAGAAGTCGGGCTTGGCGTGCACGACGACGCGGGCCCCGTCGGTGACCGCGGGCCCGGCGGCCTCGAACACCGCGCGCGGGCCGACGACCCGCACCGACATGTTCGCCACCGGGTCGCGCAGCGTCATGTAGACCGTGCCGCCGCGGGCGTTGAGGTCGGTGATCTGCCCCTCCACCCAGATGCGGCCGAGCCTGCCGATCCACCCGCTCACCGCCTGAAGGACGGTGCGAACCGGAACCGGGGATTCGGCCGTGGTCTCCATCGCCATGCAGGCAGCCTACGGCGCGGCCCGCGCCCCCCGGGCCGCGCGCCGCCGGTCCCGGCAGAATCCGTGTGACCGAAGAGACATGCCGCCGGGCCGCCAATCTTAGCCAAGCTAACTTAGACTGACTAAGTAATTTCGAGGAGACACCGTGACCGCATCCGAACGCGAGCTCGCCGAGCAGCTCAACCGGCGCCTGCGCCACGTGGTGCTGATGCTCCGGCAGGTCAGCGCCGACCAGCCGATCACCAGCCAGCAGCTGTCCGTGCTCGGCTCCCTGGAGCACGGGCCGCGGCGGATGACCGAGCTGGCCGCCGAGCACGGCGTCCGGCTGCCGACCATGACGGCGCAGATCAACCGGCTCGAACGCGACGGGCTCGTCGCGCGCGGCCGGAGCGGCGCCGACGCCCGCGTCGTCACCGCCCGGCTCACCGGGGCGGGACGCGACCGGCTGGCCGCCGGGCGCGAGCGCCGGATCGGCTTCCTCGCCGAGCGGTTCGCGGAGCTGACGGACGAGGAGCGCGCGGCGGTCGCCGCGGCGCTGCCCGCCCTCGACAAGCTCTTCGGCGCACCCTGAACCAGCACACGGAGGTACCCATGCACGCGAAGCCCTCGGCGACCCCGAAGGGCGGCGGCATCCTCAGGCAGCCGACGTCGGTGTGGGCGACCGCCTTCGCCGCGGTCGTCGCCTTCATGGGCATCGGCCTCGTCGACCCGATCCTGCCCGCGATCGCGAAGAACCTGGACGCCTCGGCGAGCCAGGTGTCCCTGCTGTTCACCAGCTACTTCCTGATCACCGCGGTGGCGATGCTGGTCACCGGCTGGGTGTCCAGCAGGATCGGCGGGAAGAGGACGCTGCTCATCGGCCTCGCGCTCGTCGTAACGTTCGCCGCCCTCGCCGGGACGTCCGGGACCGTCGGGCAGCTCGTCGGCTTCCGCGCCGGCTGGGGCCTCGGCAACGCCCTGTTCGTCGCCACGGCGCTCGCCGTCATCGTGGGCGCCGCCTCGGGCGGGGCCGAGTCGGCGATCATCCTGTACGAGGCGGCGCTCGGCATCGGCATCTCGCTCGGCCCGCTCGCCGGCGCCCTGCTCGGCGACATGAACTGGCGGTTCCCCTTCTTCGGCACCGCCGCGCTCATGGCGGTCGGCTTCCTCCTGATCGTCACGCTGCTCAGGCCCACGCCGAAGCCCGCCGAGAAGACCCGCCTGAGCGCGCCGATCCGGGCCCTCGCGCACGGCGGCCTGTCCACCACCGCGTTCACCGCGCTGTTCTACAACTACGCGTTCTTCACCGTCCTGGCCTTCACCCCGTTCGTCCTCGGGATGAGCGCGCACGGCATCGGCCTGGTGTTCTTCGGCTGGGGCGTGATGGTCGCGCTGGCGTCGGTGTTCGGCGCGCCCCTGCTGCAGCGGCGCGTCGGGACCGTCCGGGTCATGCACCTCGCGCTGGCGCTGCTGATCGTGTTCCAGCTCGGGCTGGCGTTCCTCGGGCACGACGGGATCATCGTCTGCACCGTCCTGTCCGGCATCCCGATCGGGCTGAACAACACCGCGTTCACCGAGGCCGCCATGGAGGTCTCCGACAGCCCGCGGCCCGTCGCGTCCGCCGGGTACAACTTCGTCCGCTGGATGGGCGGCGCCCTCGCCCCGTACATCGCGACGAAGCTCGCGGAGGAGGTCGACGCGAGCCTGCCGTACCTGGTCGGCGCGGCCTGCTGCGCCGTCGCGATCGGCATCCTCGCGGTGCGCCGCCGCCACCTGGAGCCGCTGGAGCGGGTCGACGCCGACCACGCGATCCAGGACGCCCCCGCGGCGGCCTGACCCCGCGACGACGGAAGCCCCCGGGCGCTCCCGGGGGCTTCCGTCGTGTCGTAGCGCTCGGCCTGCGGCGGCTCAGGTGAGGCCGTTGAGCTTGGCGATGCGGCGCTCGTACATGCGGATGACGTCCTCACGACCGGCGTGCTTGCGCTCGTACTCGCGCAGGAGCTTCACCTGGTCGGCGGACAGGCCGCGAAGGCGGGCCCGCAGCTGCGGCAGCGTGGCGCTGTCGTAGTCGGGCACCGGCAGATCCTCGGCGATGTGCGCGGCCTCCGCCTGGGCGGCGGGCTTGGCCTCCGGCTTCGGCTCGAAGGCGGCCTCGTCGGCCTTCTTCCCGGCCTTCGCCGCCGGAGCCTTCCTCTCCGGCGCCTTGCCCTCCGGAGCCTGGGCCGCCTTGGGCTTGGCGGGCGACGCCTTGGGCTTGGGCTTGGCGGGCGCGGGCTCGGCGGCCTTCGGGCTCGGGGCGGGCTCGGCCTGCGGCGCGGGCTCCGGCTTCGGCTCGGACGGCACCGGCTTCGGCGCGGGCTCGGCGACCGGAGCGGCCCCGCCCTCGGCCTTGGCGTGGTCCCGGCCCAGCGCCCCCGGCCTGGCGGGCTTCGGCGGCGGTCCCGGACGGGCGTGCCCGGGCTTGCGGGCCGCCCCGGCGCCGGGCTTGCCGACCGAGATCTCCTCGGTGGCCCCCGACCGCGCGGCGGCCGTCCTGGTGCGGCGCGCGGGCTCGGGCGCGGGCTCGGCCTCGGGCTCCTCACCGCGGACGCGCTCGGCGACCAGCCCCACGACCTTCCCGGCCGTGTGCTGGACGTCGTCGCGCAGCCGCAGGGCCACCGGCTTCACACCGCCGCCCTCGGTGATCTCCTTGTAGTCCCGGGTCACCCGGTCGCTGAGCAGCAGAGCCCGGCCGACGCCGAACATGGCCAGCCGGACGGCGTGCAGCGGCAGATCCCGGACCTGCTCGCCCACCGTTTCGCGGACCTGCTCACTGAGGCGGCGCGGCGATTTCCTCATCGGACATTCCTCTTCCTGCCTCGTCTCCGTCCCCCCTCACTCTGCCCCATCGGTGCGACCCTGGTCACGCGGGGTGAATGGAATTCTGGCAAAGCGTGCCGTGGAGTCGGTCACAGCCCGGCTCCTCGTACGATGGAGTCATGACCTCCACCCAGCGCCGTGTCCTGCTCGCCAAGCCGCGTGGTTACTGCGCGGGCGTCGACCGGGCCGTGCAAGCGGTCGAGATCGCCCTGGAGAAGTACGGGGCCCCGATCTACGTCCGCAAGCAGATCGTCCACAACGTGCACGTCGTGAAGACGCTGGAGGAGCGTGGCGCGATCTTCGTGGACGAGACCGAGGAGGTCCCCGAGGGCTCCATCGTGGTGTTCTCCGCCCACGGCGTGGCGCCCGTCGTGCACGAGGAGGCCAGGGGCCTGTCCCTGCGCACCATCGACGCGACGTGCCCGCTGGTGACCAAGGTCCACAAGGAGGCCGTCCGGTTCGCCGCCGACGACTACGACATCCTGCTGATCGGCCACGAGGGCCACGAGGAGGTCATCGGCACCACCGGCGAGGCGCCCGACCACATCCACCTCGTCGACGGCCCCGACGACGTCGCCAACGTGACCGTCCGCGACCCCGAGAAGGTGGCGTGGCTGTCGCAGACCACGCTGTCGGTCGACGAGACCGTCGCCACCGTCGAGAAGCTCCGCGAGCGGTTCCCCAAGCTGATGGACCCCCCGTCCGACGACATCTGCTACGCCACCCAGAACCGGCAGGTCGCGGTGAAGGAGATGGCGGCGGAGGCGCAGCTCGTCATCGTGGTGGGGTCGACCAACTCCTCCAACTCCGTCCGCCTGGTCGAGGTCGCCAAGGAGCACGGCGCCGACGACGCCCACCTCGTCGACTACGCCGAGCAGATCGACCCGGCCTGGCTGGAGGGCGTCACCACGGTCGGCGTCACGAGCGGCGCGTCCGTCCCGGACGAGCTGGTCCAGGAGGTCCTCGCCTGGCTCGCCGAGCGCGGCTACGGCGAGGCCGAGGAGATCGAGTCCGTCGAGGAGAGGATGCGCTTCTCCCTGCCGAAGGAGCTCCGCAAGGACCTGCGCATCACGCCGGTCTAACCCGCGGCCCCGGAGGGCGGCCGGTCGCCGCGGGCGTGGCGGCCCTCCTTGGGCGTGCCGGGGGACTCGTCCCACCGGACGGGGTTCTCGTTCTCGTCCTTCTCGAAGAGGCGGACCCCGACCAGCTTGTCGTGCAGCTCCCGGGCGTTCGTCAGCACGCCGCGCGCCAGGCAGATCACGACCACGAGCAGCGTGCCGAAGAACAGCCACGGCGCGGTGGCCGCGAGCGCGGTGAAGACGCCCACCGTGACGCCGCGCAGCAGCGAGCCGTCGCCGAGCGTGGTGACGAGCACGACCGTGAGCGTGGCGGCGAGGAACACCAGCGGCGGGCTGACGACGAGCGTGAGCAGGTCGGCGGGACGGGTCGCGAACGCGGCGAGCGCGCAGCCGATCGCGAACCCCGCGCCGGCCAGCAGCGGCACGCCGAACCACCGCGACAGCAGCCCGCACAGCACCCCGGCGGCGAACATGACGACGATGCCGCCGCGCCCGGTGAGCGTGATCGGGCCGGCGGACTCCGAGCGCGGCGGGCCGCCGCGCCGGCGCCGCGACGGGCCCTCAGGGGAGGCCGAGGAGCCTCCCGGCGCGTCGCGTACCGTCGATGAACTCATCGCCACCTCTTCCCCGTGGGAGGCGGGCCTCCCACACGCCCCGGCCCGCTCCGCTCCCGGACGTCCCGCGGATCGCCCTGCTCGGGGACGCGCCCGCCGAGACCCGCCGCTCCCGCGGCGGGGCCGCGCCGGGAACGGTCCCTTTCTGGGAGATGGTCCTCGTCGTCGAGAAGTTCGTCGTCCGCGGTCAGTTCGGCCGCGGACAGAGCGCGGGGGCTCTCCTCGACAGGATGAGGGCTTTCCAGGCCCTCGTCCACCACCCCGAGCTCGTTCAGCTTGCGCGCGCTGACCAGAACGCGGGTCTCCAGGGACCCGACCGTCCGGTTGTAGGTCTTGACGGCGCCGGTCAGCGCCCGGCCGAGTTCGTCGACGTGCTGCCCCATCGTGCCCAGCCGCTCGTACAGCTCCTTGCCCAGCTCGAAGACCGCGCGGGCGTTGTGCGAGAGGGCGGCCTGCTGCCACGCGTAGGACGCCGTCCGCAGCATCGTGACGAGGGTCGTCGGCGTGGCGATGTGCACGCGCCGCCTCATCGCGTACTCCAGCAGGCCGGGGTCGCGGTCGAGGGCGGGCGCCAGGAAGGCCTCGCCCGGGATGAACAGCACGACGAACTCCGGCGCCGGGCTGAACGCCTGCCAGTACGACTTGGCCGACAGGCGGTCGACATGGTCGCGCAGGTGCCGCGCGTGCGCGTCGAGCCGCACCGGGTCGCCGCTCTCCGCCGCCTGGAGGTAGGCGGCCAGCGAGACCTTGGAGTCGACCACGATGCTCTTGCCGCCGGCCAGCCGCACCACCATGTCGGGACGGACCGCGCCGTCGGCGGTCACCGCGCCGGCCTGCTCGTCGAAGTCGCAGTGGTGCGCCATCCCGGCCAGCTCCACCACGCGGCGGAGCTGGAGCTCGCCCCAGCGGCCCCTGGCCTCGGGCCGCTGCAGCGCCCGCACGAGCGACTGCGTCTCCCGCCGGAGCTGGTCGGAGCTCTGCCGGACGAAGTCGACCTGCTTGGCCAGCATGGCGTGCGACTCGCGCCGGCCCGTCTCCACCTCGCGGAGCTGCTCCTCCACCTTGGCGAGCGTCTCCCTGAGCGGCGCCACCAGGTGCTCGACGGCCTGCTGCCGCCGCTGCAGGTCACCGGCCGCCTCGGCGCCCGCCGCCTTGAACCGCGCGTCCGCCAGCTCCAGGAACCGCTGGTTGCTGGCGTCCAGGGCCTTGGCCGACAGGTTCTCGAAGTGCTCGGCCATCCGCCCCTCGGCGTAGGCGAGCTTCTCCTCGGCCGCGCGCGCCCGCGCGATCAGCGCCCCCTGCCGGCTCGTCGCGAGCGCGTACCCGGCGACGGCGCCGAAGACGGCGCCGACGAGGAGTCCGGCGAACAGCGCGAGGTCCATCCGCTCATCGTGACAGCGCGCCCGCGATCGGCGACCGCGACGCGCCGGGAGCCCCCGCGTCACCGGACATTTGGCCCAGTGTTCACCGGGGGGAGGCCGCACGGAGGTTCCGGGCAGCCCGAGGGGTCCGCGAGCGCCCATAAACTTGACGGCCGTGAGCCTCTCCATCGGAATCGTCGGGCTGCCCAACGTCGGCAAGTCGACGCTCTTCAACGCGCTGACCAAGAACGACGCGCTGGCCGCCAACTACCCGTTCGCGACCATCGACCCCAACGTCGGCGTGGTCGGGGTGCCCGACCCGCGGCTGACCGTCCTCGCCGAGCTGTTCGGCTCGCAGAAGGTCATCCCGGCGACGATGGAGTTCGTCGACATCGCGGGCATCGTCAAGGGCGCCTCGGAAGGGCAGGGGCTCGGCAACAAGTTCCTCGCCAACATCCGGGAGACCAACGCGATCTGCCAGGTCATCCGGGCGTTCGAGGACCCGGACGTCACGCACGTGGACGGCGACGTCGCCCCGTCCCGCGACATCGAGACGATCAACACCGAGCTGATCCTGGCCGACCTCCAGACGATCGAGAAGGCGCTGCCGCGCCTCGACAAGGAGGCCCGGACCAAGAAGGACAAGGACAAGCTCGCCGTCGTCGACGCCGTCAACGCCGCGCAGAAGCTCCTGAACGACGGCGTCACGCTGTTCGCGGGGGCCGAGCAGGCCGGGATCGACCTGGAGCTCCTGCGCGAGCTGCACCTGCTCACCGCCAAGCCGTTCCTCTACGTCTTCAACCTGGACGAGAGCGAGCTGACCGACGAGGCCCTGCGCGAGCGCCTGCGCACCCTCGTCGCCCCCGCCGAGGCGATCTTCCTGGACGCCAAGATCGAGGCGGAGCTGATCGAGCTGCCCGACGACGAGGCGCTCGAACTGCTCCAGGGCATGGGGCAGGAGGAGTCCGGCCTGTCGCAGCTCGTCCGCATCGGGTTCGCCACCCTCGGCCTCCAGACCTACCTGACGGCGGGGCCCAAGGAGTCGCGCGCCTGGACGATCCCCAAGGGCGCCACCGCGCCGGAGGCCGCGGGCGTCATCCACACCGACTTCCAGCGCGGCTTCATCAAGGCCGAGATCGTCTCCTTCGACGACCTGACCGCCGCGGGCTCGATGGCCGCCGCGCGCACCGCCGGCAAGGTGCGCATGGAGGGCAAGGACTACGTCATGCAGGACGGCGACGTCGTGGAGTTCCGCTTCAACGTCTGACCGCGCCCGGCGGGGCCGCGACCGGTGTGATTTTGGCGACACGCGGTGCCGGTGCGGCGGACGTGCCGGATGAGCTGGCCGTTTTGGTGCAAGGTGTCGCATTTTCGACTTCGTGTCGGTTATTTCGGCGGGAACGGATTGCGGGCGCCGTCGCCATCCCGTGACCAAGCGACGTCGAAAGCATCCCGCTTGTCCGCTGACGAGGCTTGCGCACCGTTCGGAGCCCCAGGTAGGAGAACGTCACCGTTTGGCAATCCTCCCCGTTCCTGCTGAGGTGGATTGCATTATCCGCAACCGCGTGCCGGGGCTGTGTTTCGCTGGGATGCGCTGGAACAATTGACGCCCGTGGTTACCCTGGGCCCGAGGTGGGTTCGGAAAAGCCACCGGACATGACCAGGCAACAGGACCGCGCCGACCGGGGGCGAGGCGCGAGCGGAGGCAGGATGGCTCGCAGGTCGGCCGTGGGACGCGGCCGTGACACCGCCGTAGTCGAGGAGACCGCGGCGCCCGGCCGGGCGCTCGCGGCGTCCGCCGACCCGTGGGACCTGCCCGAGCGCGGCCGCCGGGGGTCCGGCGGCGGCTCGCGCGGCGGCGGCCGCTGGGGCGGATCCGGCGGGCGCTGGTGGGTCTGGGTCGGCCGCGCCGTGCTGTGGGCCCTCATCCTCGTCATCCTCGTCAACGGCATCCGCGCCCCGTTCGAGCGCTTCACCGCCGACGACACGCCCAGCGCGGGCGGCACCGAGTCCAAGGCCCCGAAGGGCGCCGGGTTCCCCACCAGCGCCGCGGGCGCGTTCGCCCTCCAGTTCGCCAACGTCTACCTCAACTTCGACCAGAAGACCGCGCCCGCCCGCGAGGCGCAGCTGCGGACCTTCCTGCCCGACGGCGCCGACGCCCAGTACGGCTGGAACGGCGTCGGCAAGATGCAGGTGCAGTCCGTCCAGGTCGCCGGCGTCGACGCCCGCGACGCCAGCAACGCCACCGTGATCCTCCTGGCCCGGACCGCCGACCGCTGGCTCCGCCTCGCCGTCCCCGTGTACGCCGACCGGAGCGGCTCGCTGGTCGTCTCCGCCCGTCCCGCCCTGCTGCCCCCTCCGACCAAGGCGCAGCTTCCAGGGGACGGGGTCCAGGACCGCGACACCGCGCTCGAAACCGAACTCCAGCCCTTCCTCAGCACCTTCTTCACGGAGTACGCGAACGGCAACCAGGCGGCCCTGTCCCGGTTCTCCAACGGGACGACGATCGCGGGCCTGGCCAGGACCGTCGTCTTCGTCCAGGTCAAGGAGGTCGTCGCGCCGAAGGGCCCCGGGGGCTCGCGCACCGTCACCGCGACCGTGGTGTGGCAGCCCGCCGGCGGCGGCGGCGGTGAGCTCGAGCAGAGCTACCAGCTCGCCATGGTGAAGAAGGGAACGACCTGGCTCGTCCAGGACATTCGTGGCACCACGCAACCGGACGCATCATGAGAGGCCGCGAAGTGATCAACACGCCCCCCGAACCGTCCGCCGGCCTCGGGAAATCCCGGCGCGCCGAACGGCCGCGCGGGATTCCCGGCCCGCCGTTCCCCCTGATCGGCGCGCCGCTTCTCCTCCGGCTCACCCGCGACCTCACGCGGTCCGCGCGATCCATCTGCCCGGCGATCGGGATCGGAGTGGTCCTCCACGTACCGAACATCATCGAGACCACGGCCTAGGCGATCGCCGGGGCCTCAGGCGTGGACGCCTGACCTCGGGCGGAGGTCGGCAGGCGGCACGGTGCTCGCGCAGTTAGGGGAGTAGGGGCGTGGATCTACCCACGTACACGAACATCTGGCGCATCGAGAAGCGGCTCTACAAGCTGTACGACCTGCGGCTTCCGATGCCGCTGCCGCTGGTCCAGATCGGCGTCTTCCTCGGCGTGTTCGTGCCGTGGATCGTGCTGCTCCGGGTCGTCGGGATCCCCTTCGCGTCCCCCTGGCACGTGCTCTACATCGTCCCGCCGGGCGTGCTCACCTGGCTGGCGACCCGCCCCGTCATCGAGGGCAAGCGGCTCACCGAGCTGCTGCTCTCGCAGGGCCGCTACCTCGCCGAGCCCCGCACCTGGTGCCGCCTCACCCCCATCCAGGAGCCCCGCGAGGTCGTCATCGTGGCCCGCGTCTGGCGGCGCACCGGGAGCCCCGCCCCCGCCGCCGCGATGGAACGCGCCGCCATCAAGACCCGCCGCCGCGCCCGCAGGCGCGCGGCCGAGCCGGAACCCGCCCCGGCCCCCGCCACGACCCCCGTCCTGGTCCCGCGCCCCGCGGCCGCCTCCGCGCCCCCGTCCCTGGTCGACTACGCGGCCCAGCGCGAGCCCGTCCCCGCCACCCCGCTCCCCGCCGCCTCGGAGCCCGTCGTCCCCCCGCCCGCCGCGCCCGAGCCCCTCGTCCCGCCCAGGGCGTGGCGCCGCACCACCCGCGACATCTCGCACGAGGACGACGTCCTGCCCCTTCCCGCCGGCGCCGAGCAGCCCCCGGCGACGCCGCGGCTGGAGGTCCCTCCGCCGGCCTCGCCCCCCGGCTCCGGCAAGCGCGCCCTGGCCTCCGGCGTCCGCCGCCCGGGCGAGCAGGCCGAGTTCTGGCAGGCCGTCCCGGCCGGCGACACCCGGCCCGACGTCCCCCAGCAGTCCCGCCCCGACGTCCGCAGGGCCGCCGAGGAGATCGCGGGCGCCCCCGAGCCGCCCCGGCACGACGACGAGCAGCCCCCCGCGCCGCCGGGCGTCCAGTGGACCCGCCCCGCTGAACCGGGCGACGGCGTCACGCGGCAGCCCCCCGCCGAGCCCGAGCAGGCCCGCGACGCCGACGGCGAGCGCGTCCGCGTGAGGCAGACGTTCAACGGAGAGCCCGGCGACACGAAGGTCGCCGGCACGCGCACCCCGCACCCGGCGGCCCCAGCCGCGACCCGCCCCGACATCCCCACGGTCCCCGGCGCCTTCGGCGCCCAGCCCCCCCAGCACCGCGCCCCGGAGCCGGTGCGCCCCACACCCACAGAACACCCCGCCGCACCGGAACACGCCGAAGCACAACCGCCCCAGCCCCCCGAGCGCCCCGCCACGCAGGGGGAGCCCCCTGCCGCGCTGCCCGAGCTGCCCGCCGCACAAGGCGAACGTCCCCCCGCGCTGTCGGAGCGCCCTGCCACGGCGGGCGAGCGTCCCACCGCCCTGCCAGAGCGTCCTGCCGCGCATGGGGAGCGTCCCCCCGCACTTCCCGAGCGTCCCGCCGCGCAAGGGGAGCGTCCTGCCGCGCAGACGGAGCGGCCCGCCGCGCAGGGGGAGCGTCCCCCCGCACTTCCCGAGCGTCCTGCTGCGCAGGGGGAGGGGCTCCGTGCGTTGCCGGAGCGTCCTCCCGTACTGCCGGAGCAGGGGGGTGGGCAGGTGGGGCGGCCGCCGGTGGTGCCCGGGTGGACCGTGCAGCGGCCGCCCGCGCCGTCGGAGGCTCCGCGGCCCGAGATGCCCGCCGCGTCGGCGGAGCAGGCGAGCGCGCCGCCGGTGCGTCCCGCCGCGCCCCCCGAGCAGCCGGGGGTCCTGCGGGAGCCGCCCAGGCCCTGGTCCAAGGGGCTGTCCAAGCCGCAGCGTCCGGACGTTCCCGAGCCGGTGGCGCCGCCCGCGCAGGACGTGCCGCCCGTGGAGCCGCCGCGTCCGGTGGAGGAGGAGGCGCCGCCGCGGGAGGTGCGGTCGCAGCCCGCGTCGCCCGTCCGGCCGCGGCCGCTGCCGCCGCCTCCGGCGCCCCCGCCGTCGGGGCCGGCGATCACGCCGCCCGGTCCCGAGCACGAGGTGACGTCCGGCGGGCTGCGCCGGCTCATCCACGCGGTCGGCGGCGGGCACGGCGAGGTCGACGCCGACTACCAGCAGCGGATCCAGCAGCCGTTCCACGGGACGCGGCACGTCGTCGTGCTCGGCTGCACCGGCGGCGCCGGGCAGACCGTCACGGCGCTGATGCTGGGGCACACGTTCGCGCAGCACAACGGCGAGCCGGTCGTGGCGATCGACGTGAACCCCGGGCCGGGCGCGCTCGCGCGGCGCACCCGCAGCGACACCAACGAGACGCTGACCGGCCTCATCACGCGCGCCGACCAGGTCTCCAGCCTCACCGCGATGCGCCGGTACACCTCGCAGGCCAAGTCCGGCCTCGACGTCATCGCGGCGGGCAAGAACCCGCTGCAGGCGCTCGACGACCGCGACTACGCGCTCGCCATCCGCACCCTCGACAAGTTCTACTCGGTGACGCTGCTGGACGCGGCCGCCGCCGTGGTGGCGCGCGTCCTGCCCTACGCCGACCAGATCGTCCTCGTCGCGCCGGCGAGCGCCGACGCGCCCCGCGCCGTCGCGATGACGTTCGAGTGGTTGGACGGCCACGGCTACGAGGAGCTGCGGTCCCGCGCGGTGACGGTCATCAACGGGGTGAGCCGCCGCAGCATGGACGACGTCGAGCAGGCCGAGGCCGTGGCTCGGGGCCGCTGCCGGGCGCTGGTGCGCATCCCGTGGGATGATCACCTGAGTATGGACCGCGCGCCGCGCAACGAGCTGAAGTCGTTGCGCACGCCCACGCGGCGTGCCTATCTTGCCCTCGCCGGCGTCGTGGCCGGCGGCTTCACCGTCATGCCCGAGCGTTACCAGGAGCTTCAGCAGGAGCAGGAGGCCACCCGATGAGCGCCCCTCGCGGGCATCGAGCGGAGACCGAAGTGGACCGGGCATTGCTGGCGGACGCGCCTGACGTTCATGACCGTCCGGATGGCGAACACTCTCCCGGGCAGCCCTGTGCGGCCGCCCGGCGGTGGAGAGAATCGTTGATCGGAACCGGCGTCGGGAGGACGGCATGAGCAAGTCGAGCCGACTGGCCGTTCGGTACTTCGACGACCGCGTCCTGCTGACCGACAGCGCCGCGTGGGCGTACTTCCGGCTCCCCACGGTGTCCTACGAGTTCACGACCGGTGAGGAGCGCGAGGCGCTCGCCACCAACATCACCATCGCGCTGGCCGGCATCCGCATGCAGGACGCCGAGGTCCATCTGCGGATCGGGCACCGGACGTATCCGGCGGCGGGGTGGGCGCTGGCGCTGGACCGGACGTCCGACGGCGGCCCCGGGTGGCGGGAGTACCTGGAGGAGACCTACGCCCACGTGTGGGCCAAGGACTTCTGGACCAAGGAGGTCTACCTCGGGGTGCGGCTCGGCCAGCGCGGCATGGGCGCGCAGCTGTCGGGCGGCGTCCTGTCGCAGCTCCTCAGGGCCTACAAGCGCAGCGAGAGCGTCCTCGGCGTGCACGACGACGCGGTCGACAAGAAGGAGATCGCGCGCTGGACCGAGCAGGCCGACCGGATCGGCCGCGCGCTCGGCGGGTCGGCCCTCTACGCCAGGCACGCCACCTCCACCGAGGTCGCGTGGCTGTTCCAGCACGCGGTGACGGGGGCGCTGGCCGATCCGCCGCCGTCCGCCGTCCCGCGCCGGGCGTGGGGCAAGGGCGAGATCGAGTCGCTGGTGGAGGGCGCCATCCACAACGGGCGCTCGTACCTGCGGATCGAGCAGCCGAACTTCACCGGGGCGGGCGGCGGCGCCACGGCCGCGTCGTACGTCGCGTACCTGTCGTTCGCGCGGTTCCCCGACATGATGCCGTTCCCTGACGGCGAGCCCTGGCTCCACTACGCCGACGCGCTGCCGTTCCCCGTCGAGATCAGCGCGCGGATGAAGCTGATCCCGCCGGCGAAGGCGTCCAAGGACGTCTCGCGCAAGCTCGCGCACGCCCGCGACATGGACCAGCACATCCGGGAGGCGGGCGCGGAGGCGCCGATCGCGCTCGCGGAGCAGATCGACGCCGCCCGGATGCTGGAGCACGGCATCACCAAGGAGCGGCTGCCGTTCGTGTACGGGTGGCACCGGCTGATCGTGTCGGCGCCGACCGAGGAGCTGCTCGCGCAGCGCGTGGACGCCGTCGTCGAGCACTACCGCGACATCGGCATCGACGTCGTCAACTCGACCGGCGACCAGTTCTCCCTGTTCCTGGAGTCGCTGCCCGGCGACCAGATCCGGCTGAACGCCTACGCGCAGCGCCAGCCGCTGCGCACCATCGCGGGCGGCATGCCGGTCGCGACCGTCGACCTCGGCGACCGCACCGACGACGAGGGCGGGGGCTGGGTCGGCCCCTACATCGGCGAGACGCTCGGCCGGGCCCGCGCCATCGTGCACTTCGACCCGCTCGTCGCCGCGGCGCGCAACCGGCCGACGGCCGTGGCGATCACCGGGGAGCCCGGCGGCGGCAAGACCACGCTCGCGCTGCTGCTGATCTACCAGATGGCGCTGCGCGGCGTCACGATCGCCGCGATCGACCCGAAGGGCGACGCCGAGTCGCTCGTGGAGCTGCTCAAGGCGCGGGGCAGGAGGGCGCGCATCCTGCCGCTCGGCTCGGCGGCGCCGGGCCTGCTCGACCCGTTCTCCTTCGGCGACGACCTCGCCACCAAGAAGATGATGGCGACCGAGACGCTGCGGCTGCTGCTGCCGCGGATGTCGGAGGAGCGCGAGTCCGCGATGATCCAGGCGGTCGGCGCGGTCGCCAACGCCGAGCGGCCCTCGCTCGGCCGCGTCGTCGACTACCTGGAAGGCGCCGACGACCCGGCGTCCAAGAACCTCGGCGCGGTGCTGCGGTCGATGTCGGAGATGCGGCTCGCGCGGCTGTGCTTCGACCCGTCCGGCGGCGAGCGCATCGACAGCGCCGGCTGGACGACCGTGTTCACGCTCGGCGGGCTCACCCTGCCGGACGTCACGATCCCGCGGGAGGACTACTCCTACGAGCAGCGGCTGTCGGTCGCGCTGATGTACCTGGTGTCGCAGTTCGCGCGGCGGCTGATGCACGGCCTCGAACGGCGGCTCCCGAAGGCCATCTTCCTGGACGAGGCGTGGGCGATCACCTCGACGCCGGAGGGCGCCAAGCTGGTGCCCGAGGTGTCGCGGATGGGACGCTCGCGCAACACCGCGCTGATCCTGGTCTCCCAGAACGCGGGAGACCTGCTGAACGAACAGGTGACGAACTGCCTGTCCTCGGTGTTCTCGTTCCGCTCCACCGAGCGGGTCGAGGTCGGCAACGTCATGTCCCTACTCGGGGTCGAGGCGTCCGACGAGCACAAGGCCGTGCTGCGCAACCTCGGCAACGGCGAATGCATCTTCCGTGACCTCGACGGCCGAGCGGGGCGCATCGGCGTCGACCTGATCTCCGAGGAACTGCAGCGTTGGCTGGACACCAACCCGACCCGGTCCCGTCCGGGCACGTCCGAACTCACCGCCGCGGGGGCCGAGGTCGAGGAGGTCTCCCGATGATGGGGTCCCGCGAGGGGGCGGCGCGCCTGCAGCGCTCGCCCGGCGAAGGGCTCGACCGCAAGGCCCTGCGGCGCCCGCGGCGTCCCCGGCGCCGCCGCGCGCCGCGCACGCGCCGCTCGGTGCTGCTGCTGGTCGTCATGGCGCTGTTCATGCTGGGGCCGCTGTCGCCGGCGTCCGCGTCGGTCCCGCAGCTGCCGAACCCGCTGAACGACGCGTGCAGCCCGGCCGACCATCCCGCGCCCGAGCAGTACGGATCCGGGACGGACGGCATGATCAAGCCGCCCGACTACCCGGACGAGAAGCTGAAGAAGACGCCGGTCGAGAAGCTCACGTACTACGACCGGTACGGCACCGCCGGGCAGACCTGGTACGCGGTCGACATGGGCTGCTCGGACGCGATGTCCATGATGGGCAACGCGATCGCGAACACCGTGTTCACCCTCGTCCGGACGATCGACCGGACGACGATCAGCGTCTACCAGGCGGCCGCGTCGGAGTCGCTGCTGAGCTGGCTGAAGGACACCGTCGACGGGGTCATCACCAACGTCGGCAAGACGTTCAACGCCCGCTACTGGTCGTGGGTGATCATCCTCGGCGCGATCTGGCTGGCCTGGTGGGGCCTGGTCCGCAGGCGGGCGAGCAAGGTCAGCGAGGGCGTGATCTGGATGGTCGCCGCGATGGTGGCGCTCACCTGGCTGATCACGCGGCCCTCGGACTTCACCACGCTCGGGACGAAGGTGTCGGAGGCGACCAGCGCCGCGTTCAGCGCGGCGCTGCCACCGAGCGATACCAAGGGCGGGACGTGCGTTCCCGTCCCCGAGGGCAAGCCCGACCCGGCGACGTCGAAGGACATCGACGCGACGTCCCGCAACGCCAACGCGCTGTGGGTGGCGCTGGTCTGCAAGCCGTGGCTCCAGGGCGAGTTCGGCACCAGCGACCCCAACGCGAAGATCATCAAGCAGAACGCCGACAAGCTGCTCTGGTCGCAGGCGGTCGACCTCCCGGAGACGTACGGCACGAACAAGGTCGACCTGGGGAAGAAGTCCGACGCCTACAAGGACGTCACGAAGGACATCCACGACAACCATCCCCAGAACTACGCGCTCTTCCAGGGCAAGGACTGGCAGAACCGCCTCGGGGTGTCGCTCATCGCGCTGTTCGCGGCGCTGGTCGCGGGCCTGCTCATCCTGGTCATCGCGCTCGCGCTGATCGTCGTCAAGATCGCGTTCCTGCTGCTGCTCGTGGCGGGGCCGATCTTCCTCGGGATCGGCATCCATCCGGGCGTCGGACGCGTCGTCGCCATCCGCTGGCTCGAACTGCTGCTGTCCATGCTGCTGAAGCAGGCCGCGCTCATCGGCGTGCTCTCGCTGCTGCTGTGGGCCTACAGCCTGATCCTCGGCGAGACGCTGCCGTGGGGCCTGCAGGTGGTGCTGATCGCACTCGTGACGTTCGCGGCGTTCGTGTACCGCAAGCCGTTCCAGCACCTGTTCTCCGCCGTCGGCTACTCGGCGGTCGGGGCACGGGGCAAGGGCGAGGCGGAACTCGACAAGTCGGTCGCGGCGGCCCGCAAGAGCACCGAGGCGATGCCGCCGGTGGCCGCCTACCAGATGTTCCGCAAGGCCAAGAACGACCCGGCGATGGCGGCCGCCCTCGCCGGCGGCGTGACGGGCGGCGTCGTGGCGGGCACGGTGGCCGCGGCCGACCGGTCGTCGCCCGGCGCGGGCACGGAGCAGTCGCCCGAGGACGCGCCGGTGCTCGCGGCCAAGCCGCGCGGCGCGGGCGCTGCGGCGGCCCAGGGGCGGTCCAGGCGCGGCGCTCCTCCGCTGAACCTGCCGACCAGGGCGGGCGCGCTCGGCGACCGCCGCACGGACGGCGCCAGGGCCGCCGCCGTCAGGCCCGGCGGCGTCACCGTCGCGAAGGGCGACGGTGAGGACGCCGGAGGCGGGGGCGGGAGCGGCAAGGGCACCGTCCGCCCGACGTCCTGGACGGGCCGCGGCGGCACCGGCGGCGGCGTCTCCGGTGGCGGCGGTTCGGGCGGCAGCGGCGGTTCGGGCGGCGGCTCCGGCGGTTCCGGCGGTGGCGGTGGTTCCGGTGGTTCCGGTGGCGGTTCGGGTGGTTCCGGCGGTGGCGGCGGCTGGTTCGGCGGCGGTGGACGCTCGTCCGGCTCCGCCGCTCGCGGTCGCGGGCGCTCGGGCGGCGGCTCGGGTGGTTCCGGCGGTTCCGGTGGCGGTTCCGGCGGCGGCAGCGGCTGGTTCGGCGGCGGCAACGGCGGTTCGGGCGGCGGGTCCGGGAACGTCCCCCGGCAGCGCGGCCGCGGCGGCGGTGGCGGCGCGAAGCCCTCGCGTCCCGAGCCGGGCGGGCGGCAGGAGCCCCCGCCGCTGTGGGGCAGGGGCGGCTCCAACGCGAGCCCGCCGATCCCGTTCTGGCTGCGTCCGGTCGACCGCCGGTCGGGTGAGTCGGACCGGGACGAGTGATGAACCTGAACGACCGGCGGCGCAAGCTGCTGTTCGCGGGGCTCGTCGTCCTGCTCACGGCGGTCGGCGTCTACCTGACGGTGGCCTCCCCCTCGGGC
>NZ_JBEZJP010000034.1:0-34005 GCF_040653175.1 Actinomadura sp. NPDC048032 | reverse complement strand
GCCATCTGCTCGACGCCGGAGGCGACGACGAGGTCCTGGGTGCCCGACAGCACGCCCTGGGCGGCGAAGTGGATCGCCTGCTGGGACGACCCGCACTGGCGGTCGATGGTCACGCCGGGCACGCTCTCGGGCAGCCCGGCCGACAGCCACGCGGTGCGCGCGATGTCCAGGGACTGCGGGCCGACCTGCATGACGCAGCCCATGATCACGTCTTCGACCCCGGAGGGGTCGACCCCGGTGCGGTTCACGAGCTCCTTGAGCACGTGCGCCCCGAGGTCGGCGGGGTGGACGTCCTTGAGCGCGCCCTTCTTGGTACCGACGGGGGTACGGACCGCGCCGACGATGTACGCCTCGGCCACTACGCCTCCAAAGATCTGGGGTTCCGTCCCGAAACCGAGTGTGATTCGGTTAGTCAGTATGAGATTACATCCTCCCGGCGCGGCGCGCTGTGAGGTGGGTCTCGGGGGGCCTACGTCCCCTGCCCGGCGGGCCGCGTGCGGGGCCTGAGGACCTCGCCGTCCGCCTCGTCGCCGAGGGACGCCTCCGCCAGTCGCGACAGGACGTCCGCCAGCTCAGGATGCTCCTCGGGAGCCCAGCCGTCCAGATGGCGGGCGAGCCCCTCGCGCCGGACGGCGAACAGCCGCTCGGCGGCGTCGCGCCCGGACGGCGTGACGGTGAGGGCGCCCTCGCGCCGCAGGACGTAGCCCGCGTCCACGAGCCGGTCGACGTACGGGCGGCCCTGCTCGACCCGGACGCCCGCGCGGTCGGCGAGGTCCGGGCCGGTGACGGACTCGTCCTTGGCGATCCGGCACAGCGCCCACACGCTGCCCGCCGGCAGGGACACGCCCGAGAGCGCCGCCAGCCTGTCGTACAGCTCGAAGGCCCGGGCGTCCCTGCGCATGAGCTCGCTCAGGGCGCGCTCCATCTCGTGCCTGGACGACCGGACGGTCGGCGCCGCGCCGAAGCCCTCCCCGTAGTCGGGCGTCTGCGACGTCGCGCGCAGAGGGACCTCGCGCAGGAACCAGGTCAGCACGAACGCGGCCGCAGCCACCGGGACCGCCCAGAAGAACACCGAGTCGATCGACTCCGCGTAGGCGTGCAGGACGGCGTTCTTGACCGCGACCGGGTACCGGTCGAGCAGCCCCGGATTGCCCTGGACGGCCGCGGGGTCGAACCCCGGCGGCAGGATCCGCGCCAGGTCCGCCACGTGGCCGGCGAGCTGGTTGCTGAAGATCGAGCCGAACACCGCGACGCCGAACGACCCGCCGATCTGCCGGAAGAAGGTGACCCCGGACGTCGCGGAGCCGAGGTCCTCGTACGACACCGCGTTCTGGACGGCGATGACGAGCACCTGCATGACCAGGCCCAGCCCGAAGCCGAGCAGCGCGAACCGCAGGCTCATGCTCAGCGTGGTCGAGTTCTCGTCCAGCGCCGAGCACAGGTAGAGCGCCAGCGCGATGATCGGCGTGCCGATCATCGGATAGATCTTGTAGCGGCCGAACCGCGTGATCAGCTGGCCGGAGCCGATCGAGCTGAGCAGCATGCCGAGCATCATCGGCAGCAGGTAGACGCCCGACAGCGTGGGCGAGACCCCGTGCACCACCTGCAGGAAGATCGGCAGGAACGTCAGCGCGCCGAACATCGCGAAGCCGACCGCGAAGCTGATCGCGGCGCCGAGGGCGAACACCGGGTGGCGCAGCAGCGAGGGCGGCATGACCGGCTCGGCGGCGCGCCGCTCGACCAGCAGCCACACCCCGATCAGGGCCACCGAGCCGGCGCCCAGGCCGATGATCGGCGCGGACGTCCAGGGGTAGCGCGTCCCGCCCCAGGTCGCCATCAGGACCAGCCCGACGGCCCAGCCGACGATCAGCAGCGTGCCGAGGTAGTCGATGCGGTGGCGCTCCCGCTCGCCCTTCGCGTGCAGCACGGCGGCGATCACCGCCAGCGCCACCACCCCGATGGGCAGGTTGATGTAGAACACCCAGCGCCACGTCAGGTTGTCGACGAACCAGCCGCCGAGCAGCGGCCCGCAGACGCTGGCCACGCCGAACACCGCGCCGAACAGGCCCTGGTAGCGGCCGCGCTCGCGGGGCGGCACCACGTCCCCGACGATGGCGACGGCGAGCACCATCAGCCCGCCGCCGCCGAGGCCCTGGAGGGCGCGGAACACGATCAGCTGGGACATGTCCCGCGACAGCCCGCACAGCGCCGACCCGATCAGGAAGATGACGATCGACGCCTGGAACAGCCGCTTGCGGCCGTACTGGTCGCCGAGCTTGCCCCACAGCGGGGTGGACGCCGTGGAGGACAGCAGGTACGCCGTGACGACCCACGACAGGTGGTTGAGCCCGCCGAGGTCGCTGACGATCGTCGGCAGCGCGGTGGACACGATCGTCTGGTCCAGCGCCGCCAGCAGCATGGCGAGCATGAGGGCGCCGAGGACCACGTAGAGGTCCCTGCCCTTCGGCATGGCCCGCTCGTCCCGCGCCGTCGCCGTCGCCGTCATGTCGCCGCCGCCGTCATGCCGTCGTCCCCCTGCCGCCGCCCAGATGCCGGGTACGTGCGGGGAGATGCCTACCCACGAGCCGGACGGGATCACCCGCCACGGGCGGGCGGCCCCAGGGGACGGGTCAGCGCACCAGGTCGCGGGCGACCTTCGCGGCGCCGATCGAGGCGGCCCCTCCGGCGACCGCCACCGCGCCCGCGGTCACCCACAGCGGCATGCCCTTGCGGGTCTTCAGGCCGCTCACCACGTCGATCGAGTCGACGGCGAGGCCGATCCGGGCCCACAGCCGGCGCCCTGAGTCGTCGCCGCTGAGCAGGTAGCCCGCGCCGAGCGCGATCTCCCGGGCGGCGAACATGCGCGCGACGTAGTCGCGGCCCGGGTCGGCGGAGCCGCCGAGGCCCATCAGCTTCACGGTCAGCCTCGGCGCGGCGAGCGCCGCGAGTCCGAGGGCGACCCTGCCGCGCGCCAGGCTGGTCGCCAATTCGTCCACTCTGTCCCGGCCGTCTTCTTCCTTCGCATCTGCCACGAGGCTGAGGGTATCGGCCCGCCTCCGCCCCCCGACCGGCGGGTAACCCCCGCCTTACACGTCTATGGTTCTGGGAGGCGGCTCTCCCCGGACGAAGGTGGCCATGGAAGGCATCCTCACTCTCATCGTCGCGTCGCTGCTCGCGGCGTTCTGCGTGCGCTGGGCCGCCGGGCGGCTCCGGCTGAACCTGCCGACCCGGGCCGCGGTGATCATCGTGTTCGTCATCGTCGTCCTGGCGCTGTACGGCGAGCACCTGCGGAACTGACCGGCGGAACCGGCCGGCGGGTGAATTCTCGGCGCCGACCCCGAACCTCCCGGCCCTTCGGGGAGTCATAAGTGGCGAAACCGGCTTCACGCCCGTTCGCTGTCCGCCGGCGCCGACGCGTCCCGCCCGTCCGGGCGGGGTCCCCCCGGCACGCGCCCGCACGGTGGACGCGAACGGGACCCCGTACGGCGAAGCCGGCCGAGCCGAGGGAGAGCACCCGTGCCGCATCCGGCGCCCGCCGTCCAGGAGACCGGGGGCACGATCGCCCCGCATCTCAGGCGCCTGCTGGAGTTCGTCGAACCTCAGGCCGGCGACGTGTGCCTGGACGTCGCGCGCGGGCGCGGGCCGATGCCCGCCGCGCTCGGCCCGCACGTCCGCCATGTGACCGCGGTGGACGCGACGCCCGTGGCGGCGGCGTCCGCGCGGGCCAGGCCGGGCCGGATGGAGACGGTGGAGTTCGGCACGGGGCCGGTCCGCATCACCGGCGAGGCCCGCGGCCCGGACGGCTCTCCCGACGGCCGTGGCGGCGGCCGTCCGAGACCCCCGGCCGCCATGACGCGCGAGGACCCGCGGCCGGGTGCCGCGCGTTCCGCCCCGCGCGTCCCGGTCAAGGCGGACGCCACCGCACTGCCCTACCGGGACGCCATGTTCTCCCTGGTCACCGCCCGGTTCTCGCTCTACAACCTCGGCGATCCGGGCGACGTGCTGCGGGAGCTGCTGCGGGTCTGCCGGCCGGGCGGGCGGGTGGTCGTCGCCGACCTCGTCCGCGGCAACCTCGCCGGGCCCGAGCGCGACCGGATCGAGCGCCTGCGCGACCCCGACCACCCCGGCACCCCGTCCATCGCCCGGCTCACCGAGATGATCACCTCGGTGGGCGGCAGCATCCGCCGGCTGGACGTGTTCACCGTGGAGCGCCCCGTCGAGCCGTGGCTCGCCGGGGCCCGCGACGGCGCGGCGGCCGACCGCATCCGCGCGGCCATGCTCGACGAGGTGGACGGCGGTCCGCGCACCGGCGCCAAGCCGCGCGTCATCGGCGGCGAACTCTGGTTCACCCAGTCCTGGGCGCACGTCGCCGCGGAACCCATCTAGCGCCGCGGGAGCCGCGGCCTCCGGACGCGCCCACCGGCCGCGCGCCGGGCCGGGCAGCGCGAAGGCCCGCGCCGGGGAGCTCGGCACGGGCCCGTCGTCAGCGTGCGGACGTCACTTCTTGCGGATGCCCATCGCCGGGTACATCTCGGAGTACCCCTTGCCGCCGAAGTACGAGGTGAGCTGCGCGTGGTTCGCGCCGGACGCGGACGGGAGGCCGCCGCGCAGGTCCGCGATCGGCGCGGCGAACCCGCACCCGCTGGTCTTCGGCACGGCGAACGTGTCGTCGGTCGAGTTGATCTTGACCCAGAACGTGCCGTCCGGACCCGAGGCCCCCGTGATCTCCTTCAGGTCCAGGTCGAGGGAGACCGGCGCCGCGTTCGAGCCGACGTAGCACGTGTCGCCCAGCAGCTGGTTGACGAGCTTCAGCTTCAGGGCCAGCCGGGTCCTGCGGTTGGGGATGTCGAGGTCGATCTTCCCGGCGTACTGGGGCTTCACCTTCAGGGAGAACAGCGGGATCCCCTCGGTCCCGGGGACGCCGAGGGCGCCGCCGGCCACGCTCATCGCCGTGCTCCGCATCTTCACGAACTTGGAGATCTCGGCGCCGGTCTTCGGGTCGTAGCCGGCCAGCAGCGTGATCCGCATCGGCGCGGTGATCTGCTGGTCGATGTTGCCGATCTTCATCCTGCCCCCGCTGGTCACCAGCACGTTGCAGTACCAGTTCGCGGGGTCCGCGCCGACCGGCAGGACGTCGGGGCAGTCCGAAAGGTCCAGCGTCGCGGGCGGCGCGTCCGCGGTCGCCCGGGCGCCGGGCTTCGGGGCGGTCTCCGCGGTCGCCGCGGGCGCGGCGGCCAGGGCGGCGGCCGCGAGGCCCGCCGAGAGGGGCAGCACGGCCAGGCGCTTGAACTTTGACGACACGGGGGTCCTCTCGCTGGGGGTGGAAACGCGGCGGGGGGCCTCCCGAGGCGCCGGCCCGAGCTGGCTACTCGCGAGTATGGAGCGATCCAACGGCATAGGAGACGCACTGTCAATAGAGTCCTCCCGCTACCGTCCGGAGCCGGTGAGGGGCACGGGTCGCGGAGAGACGCCGAGCTCAGGGGCGCGGCGGGGACCCGTCCGGCACGCGCGGCATCCGCGGGGCCCGCCGGCGCCCGGCGCCGAGGGTCACGCGATCAGCACGGCCGCCCCGGTGAAGCGGTCCGCGGCGAGGTCGGCGAGGGCGCGGTCCGCGTCGTCCAGGGGGTAGGCGTGCGTCGTGACGGCGACGTTCAGGCGCGCGGCCAGCGTCAGGAACTCCTCGCCGTCGGCGCGCGTGTTCGCCGTCACCGACCGGAGCTCGCGCTCCTGGAACAGGTGCCGCTGGTAGTCCAGGGACGGGACGTCGCTCAGGTGGATCCCCGCGACGGCGCACGTCCCGCCGCGGTCGAGGCGTTCCAGCGCGGCGGGCACCAGCTCGCCCGCGGGCGCGAACACGATCGCCGAGTCCAGCGGGGCGGGGGCCGCGTCGAAGGAGTCGCCGGCCCAGGACGCGCCGAGCTCGCGGGCCAGCTCGCGGGCGGCCGGGCTGCGGGTGAACACGTGCACGTCGGCGCCCTCGGCGAGCGCGACCTGCGCGGCCAGGTGCGCCGAGCCGCCGAACCCCCAGATCCCGAGGCGCCCGCCCGGCGGCAGGGCCGCGCGGCGCAGCGCCCGGTAGCCGATGATCCCGGCGCACAGCAGCGGGGCGGCGCGGGCGTCGTCCAGCTCGGCGGGCAGCGCGTAGGTGTAGGCGTCGACGGCGAGCGCGTACTCGGCGTAGCCGCCGTGCGCGTCCCAGCCGGTGTAGACCGAGGACGGGCACAGGTTCTCGGCGCCCCGGCGGCAGAACCGGCACGCGCCGCACGTCCCGCGCAGCCACGCGACGCCGACGCGGTCGCCGGGCCCGTGCAGGCACCCGGGGCCCGCGGCCTCGACCCGGCCGACGATCTCGTGGCCCGGCGTCACGCCCGGCAGGTGGACGGGCAGGTCGCCCTCCGCGACGTGCAGGTCGGTCCGGCAGACGCCGCAGGCCAGCACGCGGACCAGCAGTTCGCCCGGGCCGGGCGAGGGCGTCTCGCGGTCGGCGCGCCGCAGGGGCCCCGCCTCTATCGGGGACGGTGTCTCCACCACCCAGGCGCGCACCGGCTCACCCCGGGTTCAGCGGCAGCTCGAACCAGACGGCCTTGCCGTCGGACGTCGGGCGGGCGCCCCACCGGCTGGCGAGCTGGTCGACGAGGTACAGGCCGCGGCCCCCCTCGTCGGTCTCGCCCGCGCTGCGGATGCGCGGCAGCCGCATGTCGGAGTCGAACACCTCGACCCAGATGGCGTCCGCGCCGCGCCGCAGCCGGAGCCGGAACTCCTTGGTCGGCGGCTCGCGGCGGCCGAGGTCGGCGCCGAGGTTCCAGTCGTCCTCGTCGAACGC
Organism: Actinomadura sp. NPDC048032; assembly: GCF_040653175.1. Lineage (NCBI taxonomy): Bacteria > Bacillati > Actinomycetota > Actinomycetes > Streptosporangiales > Thermomonosporaceae > Actinomadura > Actinomadura sp. NPDC048032. Next base: position 27,182 of record NZ_JBEZJP010000034.1, on the reverse strand, counting down.
GCCGCCCTCGAAGGGGTCGGCGTCCAGGGAGCCGAAGTCGGTGTTGAACTGCACGGCCGGCGGCGCGCCCAGCGGCTCCCCGCCGCGCCCCGGCGGTCCCGCCGGGACCGGCACGACCATCTCGCGGCGCGGTGACGGCGTGGCGGTGGCGTGCAGGACGACGTTCGTGACGACCTCCGACACCAGCAGGCACGCCAGCTCGGCCTGCTCGTCGAGCATGCCCCAGTTCGCGAACGCGTCGGAGGCCATCCGGCGCGCCTCCGACACCATGATGGGCTCGGCGGCGAAGGTGCGCTCCTCCACCGCCAGCTCCTCGGCGGCGGTGCGGATCACCACGATCGCGACGTCGTCGTCGATGTCGCCGGGCACCGCGTCGTAGGCGGCGTTGGCGATCGCCTCGACCCCGCCGCGGGCGACCCCGGCGACGGCGGCGCGGACCATCTCCCGCGCCTCCTCGCGCGTGTGGTAGTCGCCGTCGTCCTTGGAGCGGCGGTCGATCAGGCCGTCGGTGTAGAGAACGAGCGTGGAGCCCGGCTTCAGCTCGGCCGACTCCTCGTTGAACAGCAGCTCGCCGCCCATGCCGGGGGAGCGCAGGCCGAGCATGCCGCCCTCGCTCTCGAAGTCGAGCTCGCCGACCTCGCCGTCGACGATCAGCAGGGGCGGGTCGTGCCCGGCGTTGGCGAACTCCAGGACCCGCGACCAGGCGTCGTAGACGAAGTAGGTGCACGACACCAGCGGCGGGCGGACGAGGTCGTCGCTGTTCCAGCCGGACCGCATCCGCTCGGGCCGCGTCATCGTGCGGACCCACTCGTCGAGCTTGCGCAGGATGTCGGCGGGCGGCTTGTCGTCCTGGGCGAAGGCGCGCAGCGCGGCGCGCAGCTGGCCCATGACGGCGGCGGCGCGGGCCCCGCGCCCCTCGACGTCGCCGATGACGAGGCCGACCCGTCCGGCCGACAGCGGGATCACGTCGTACCAGTCGCCGCCGACCTGCGTCTGGATGCCGTGCCCGTGCGACTCCAGGGGGCGCGCCGGCTCGTACCGCCAGGCGATCTGCAGGCCGTCCAGCGGGGGCGGCCGGTCGCCGGGCAGCAGGTGCTTCTGGAAGGCGAGCGCGGTCTCGCGCTCCTCCTCGAACAGCAGCGCGTTGTCGACGGCGAGCGCGACGCGGCTGGCGATCGCGCCGAGCAGGTCGCGGTCGAAGCCGTCGTAGTGCGGGTCGGGGCGCTTGGACAGGTTCGACAGCGCCAGGCTCATCACGCCGAGCAGCTCGCCGCGCACCAGCAGCGGCGCGGAGATCACCGAGGTGATGCCCATCTCGTGGCCGAGCCGCTGGGACGACTCGCTCGGCGCGGTGAACCGGTGCTGGATCATGTCCTCGACGAGGACGGCGTCGCGGCGGTCCATCGCCTTGGCGCTGAAGTGGCCGGGCGGGTAGGAGACGGGCTCGCCGACCTCCGCCCAGGTGCCGGGCGGCGGCTCCCAGCCGCCCGCGTGCCGCGACACCCGCCGGTAGAGGCGGTCTCCGCTGTAGAGGTCGATGAAGCAGTGGTCGGCGAACTGCGGGACGAGCGTGTCGGCGACGCGGCGCAGGGTGCTCTCCAGCTCCAGGGACCCGGCGAGCCGCTCCCCGATCCGCTCCAGGAGGCCGTAGCGGTCCTGCTCGCGCTGGTTGGAGCGCAGCGCCTCGCGCGCGAAGATCACCACTCCGTCGACGGCGCCGGAGGGGTGGCGCAGCGGGACGGCGTGCGCCCGCGTGTACACGGTGGTGCCGTCGGCGCGCAGGTTGCAGAAGGTGCCCTCCCACACCCCGCCCTTGAGGACGTGCTTGGCCAGCTCGGTGGCCTGCTCGTGGTCCTCCTCGGCGATGCCGAGCGACAGGATGGAGTGGCCGATGATCGCGTCGCCGCCGAAGCCGAACAGCTGCCGGGCGAACGCGTTGCCGTAGATGATGTTGCTGAACCGGTCGCAGACGATGACCGCCATCTCCATCTGCGCGAGGACGGTCTCGGGCGGCAGGTGCGCCTCGTCAGGCGCTTCCCCCCAGTGGCTCATCTCCCCATCCCGATACCCGTCCCGATCCTCGCCCCGATGACCACCGCGCGTCGCGGCGCGGACGTCCTACGTGGTTGCCTCGTCGTATTGAACGACGAACCCGCCGCCGGGATACGCCCGAAAGGCGCGATGTTATGGAGATCTTCGGTATAGACCGTCGAGGCGGGGGTGCACACGCCGACCGTGTCAGCGCCTGCTGACGAAGACGTGCTCGGCGATGCCGCGTGACAGCTCCGTCGCGGGACTGTCGTCCTCGTCGTCACCGATCACCCGCACCCCGTCGTCGGTCGCCCGGAGAATCACCTCTCGTCCCGGTTGTATCCCTATCTGCTTGAGTCTAAGCATCAGGTCGCTGTCGCTCTGCACCTGCTCGCTGATCCGGCGGATCACCGCGCCCGCGCCCTGCGGGCTCGCCACCGCGGTCATCACCGCGAGCGGCGGCTCCTCGGCGTCGTCGCCGTGCCCGCCGAGCTCGTCCAGGCCCGGGATCGGGTTGCCGTGCGGGCAGGTGGTCGGGTTGTCCAGCAGCGCGACCAGGCGGCGCTCGACGTCCTCCGACATCACGTGCTCCCACCGGCACGCCTCGATGTGGACGTCCTCCCAGGGCAGTCCGATGACGTTGACCAGGAGGCATTCGGCGAGGCGGTGCTTGCGCATGACGCGCGTCGCGAGACCCCGCCCGCTGTCGGTCAGTTCGAGGTGCCGATCGCCCTCGACCCGCAGCAGCCCGTCGCGCTCCATCCGCGCGACCGTCTGGCTCACCGTCGGGCCGCTCTGGGAGAGCCGCTCGGCGATGCGCGCGCGAAGAGGGATGATCCCCTCTTCCTCCAGCTCGAAGACCGTCCGGAGATACATCTCCGTGGTATCGATCAGGCCGTGTGAGGTCACAGCTCCCTCCAGTCTTATGGGCAAGAGTCTACTTGCTCGGGCCCCACGTCGCCGGGCCCTGCGAATATCCCCCCGAAGCCGGGTACGGGGAAACGCGAGATGAACGCGAAACCTTCCCACGACGCGGAGCCGTTCCTGCCCGGGACACCCGAGGAGCGGGCCGACCTGGACGCGCTGCGCCGGGCGGCGGCCGACTGCCGGGGCTGCGACCTCTACCGGAACGCCACCCGCACGGTCTTCGGCGAAGGCTCCCCCGGCGGGCGGATGCTGCTCGTCGGCGAGCAGCCCGGCGACCAGGAGGACCGCAAGGGCCATCCCTTCGTCGGCCCCGCGGGGCGCGTCCTCGACCGGGCGCTGGAGGAGGCCGGGATCGAGCGCGGCGACGTCTACGTCACCAACGCCGTCAAGCACTTCAAGTTCAAGCGGCAGGAGGGCGGCAAGCGGCGCATCCACGAGACGCCGAACGCCGGCGAGATGCGGGCGTGCCGCCCCTGGCTCCTCGCGGAGCTGCGGCTCCTGGACCCGGAGGTCGTCGTGGCGCTGGGGGCGACGGCGGGCAAGGCGCTGCTCGGCTCGTCGTTCCGGGTGACCAGGCAGCGCGGGCGGCTGCTGTCGCTGCCCGACCTGGAGGCGGTCGGCACCCCGGCCGCGGGGCAGGAGTCCGGGGACGAGCCGCCCGCCGAGGACGGCGCACGGCTCCTCGCGACGATCCACCCGTCGGCGGTCCTGCGCGCCGAGGACCGGGAGGACGCCTACCAGGGCCTCCTGGACGACCTGAGGATCGCCGCCTCGGCCCTTCGCTGACGGCGGCTCAGTCCTCGACCCGCACGGGCTCGGCCGGCACGGCCTCGGCGGTGCGGGTGTCGTAGCGGAGCAGGGAGGGGACGGCGAACCCCGCGACGACGACGAGCGCGGCACAGGCCAGCCCGCCGCCGACCCAGGAGGCGGTCGCGCCCGCGACGCTCGCGGTCGCCCCCGCCCGCACGTCCCCGAGCCGGGGGCCGCCCGCGACGACGACGGTGAAGACGCCCTGGAGCCGTCCGCGCATCCGGTCGGGCGCGTACGTCTGGAGCATGGACTGGCGGAAGACCGACGACACCAGGTCGGCCGCGCCGCCGACGGCGAGCAGGACGACCGCGAGCCAGAGGCGGCCGGCCAGCCCGGCGGCCGCGACGGCGAGGCCCCAGACGGCGATGGCCGCCACGAGCGCGATCCCCTGCCGGTGCACGCGCCCTATCCAGCCGGACGACAGCCCGCCGAGGAAGGCCCCGACCGCGATCGCGGCGAACAGGTAGCCGACCGCGCCCTCGCCGCCGAACCGGGTCTCGGCCACCTCGGGGAACAGGGCGCGCGGCATGGCGACCGACATCGCGATGACGTCCACCACGAACGACATGAGGAGCACCGGCTGCGTCGCGAGGTAGCGGAGCCCGTCGAAGACCGACCGCAGGCCGGGCGTGCCGGTGACGTCGCCGAGCGGCGGGATCGGCGGCAGCCTGAGCGCCGCGTACAGCACGACGGTGAACAGCACGGCGTCGAGCGCGTACGCCGCCGCGTAGTTCCAGTGGGCCAGCAGGACGCCGGCGAACAGCGGCCCGGACAGCATCCCGAACTGGCTCGCGGTGAAGTTGAGGGTGTTGGCCGCCGGGACGAGCGGCCGGTCGACCAGCCGGGGGACGATCGCGCTGCGGGTGGGCGAGGACACCGCGAACCCGACCGCCTGGACCGCCACCACGACCATGATCAACGCGAGGCTGCCGACCCCCAGCAGCGCCTGGACCAGCAGCAGCAGCGTCGCCGCCCACATGACGCAGGACGAGGCGAACAGCAGCCTGCGGCGGTCCATGTGGTCGGCCACCGCGCCGCCCCAGAGCCCGAAGACGATCAGCGGGACGAGGTTGACGACGCCGAGGGCGCCCACCCAGGCCGAGGAGCGGGTCATGTCGTAGACCTGGACGGGAACGGCGACGGCGGTGACCTGGAACCCGACGAACGACACGCCCTGGCCCAGCCACAGCCGCCGGTAGGCCGGGTGCCGGAGCGGCCGGGTGTCGATCGCGAGCCCCCGCAGCCGCCTGCGGCGGACCGTTCCAACGGGCGGCGGGGGTTTCTCCGGCTCGGCGTCGTCCTGCTCGGCGGACCGGCCGTGCCTTCCCGTCTCCCGTGCGTCGGCGCCGTCGGCGGGGGGCGGCTGCTGTTCGGGCGTCACGGAGCCAGTCTCTCCGTCACCCATCCCTCCGGGTCCCCGGGGGTCGCCCTCCGGTAGCGGATCCGGTCGTGCAGCCGGTCGCGGCGGCCCTGCCAGAACTCGATCGTCTCGGGCTCCACGCGGTAGCCGCCCCAGAAGTCCGGCAGCGGGACGGCGCCGGCCGCGTCGCCCTCCGGCGCCTCCGCCCCGCCGAAGGGGGACGCGGCCGGATCCGGCCAGCGCTCGGCGGCCTCGGCGTAGCGGCGCTCCAGCACCTCGCGGTCCTGGATGACGCCCGACTGGTCCTCGCTGGCCCACGCGCCGATCCGGGACCCGTACGGGCGGGTACGGAAGTAGGCGGCCGCCTCCTCGCGCGAGAGTTCGGCCACCCGGCCCGCGACCCTCACCTGCCGGTACAGGGGATGCCAGGGGAACACCAGCGCCGCGCGCGGGTTCTCCGCGAGGTCGCGGCCCTTGTGGGACGTCAGGTTCGTGAAGAACCGGAAGCCCTGCGGCCCGTAGCCCTTGAGCAGGACCGTCCGGGCGCTCGGGATCCCGTCGCCGGAGGCGGTGGCCAGGATCATCGCGTTCGGCTCGGCCAGCCCGGCGGCGTGCACCTCGGCGAACCACACGGCGAACAGGGCGAGCGGGTCGGCGGGGAGCGCCGACTCGGACAATTCGCCCACCTCATAGGATCTGCGGAGCCGTGCGGGGTCCGGCGTTGGGGAATCCACAGCGTCAGAGCCTCTCACCCCGAGGCCTGTGCAACTTGCAGGACCCCGGGGTACTGGTCAGTAAGGCGGGCAGGGTTCAATGGCACGGCACCGCCTTATCACACGGGACGAAAGGCAGGACGACACATGTCCGACTTCAAACCCGGTCTCGAAGGAGTCGTCGCCTTCGAGACGGAGATCGCGGAACCGGACAAGGAGGGCGGCGCCCTCCGCTACCGGGGCGTCGACATCGAGGAACTCGTCGGGCGTGTCTCCTTCGGCGACGCCTGGGGGCTCCTCGTGGACGACAGCTTCACCCCCGGCCTGGCCCCCGCCGACCCCCACCTGCTCCCCGTCACCTCAGGTGACGTGCGGGTGGACGTGCAGAGCTCCCTCCCCACCCTCGCCACCGCGTACGGGATGAAGCCGCTGCTCGACATCTCCGACGAGGAGGCCCGCGCCGACCTCGCCCGGGTGTCGGTGACGGCCCTGTCGTTCGTGGCGCAGTCCGCACGCGGCGTCGGCAAGCCGATGGTCCCGCAGCACCGGATCGACGAGTCCGGAACCATCACCGAGCGGTTCATGGTCCGCTGGCGCGGTGAGCCCGACCCCAAGCACGTCCGGGCCATCGACGCGTACTGGGTCTCCGCCGCCGAGCACGGCATGAACGCCTCCACCTTCACCGCCCGCGTCATCGCCTCCACCGGCGCGGACGTGGCGGCCAGCATGTCCGGCGCGATCGGCGCCATGTCGGGCCCGCTGCACGGGGGCGCCCCCGCCCGCGTCCTGCCGATGATCGAGAAGGTCGAGCAGCTCGGCGACGCCCGCAAGGTCGTCACCGACATCCTCGACTCCGGCGACCGGCTGATGGGCTTCGGGCACCGCGTGTACCGCGCCGAGGACCCGCGCGCCCGCGTGCTGCGCCGCACCGCCAGGGAGCTGGACGCGCCCCGCTTCGAGGCCGCCAAGGCCCTGGAGGACGCGGCGCTGGCCGAGCTGCGCGAGCGCCGCCCGGACCGCCCCATCGAGACGAACGTGGAGTTCTGGGCCGCGGTCATCCTCGACTTCGCCGAGGTCCCGACCTCGATGATGCCCGCGATGTTCACCTGCGGCCGCACCGCCGGGTGGGCGGCGCACATCCTGGAGCAGAAGCGCACCGGCCGCCTCGTCCGGCCGAGCGCCCGCTACACCGGCCCCGGCAGCCGCTCCCTCGACGAGGTCGCCGGTGCGGCGGAGGTCCTCAAGCGCCAGGCCGGCTGACGCGGCCGGTCCCCCGCCCCAACGCGCCTGAGGCCCCCGGTCGAACCGGGGGCCTTTGCCGTGCACGGAGGCGCCGGCCCGTCCGAGCCGCTTCGCGCAGGCGCCGCCGTGCCCGGGCTACTTCACGGCGGCGCCGCTCCCCTCCCCCGGCGGGCAGTCGGCCCGGCCCTGCCCGCGGGCGACGAGGCGGCCGCACACCTGCCTGACCTCCGTCGTCCCGTCCTGCCGGATCGTCGCGAGGATCACCGGCCGGTCGATCACCTGGTGGCCGGCGCCGCGGGAGGCGAACCGCAGCACGCCGCTGGCGCCGTTGCGCAGCACGTCGTGGTCGGGGTCGTTGAGCGCCGCGAACACCGAGCCCGCCGACGGCAGCGCCTTCTCCTGCCAGTACACCTTGCTCGCCACGGTCGCCACGAGGGTCGCCGCGTCGTAGCCGACGGCGGCGCGGGTGATGGACGGGCGCCGCCCCGACGGGTCGTCCTCGTCGTCGGTCATCTCCCGGACCCCCGGGTCGTAGTCGGAGTAGAACGTCTGCGGCGACTGGTCGCCGATCCACCGCCACGTCCACGCCTCCCGGGCGGCCAGCGGCGTGAAGTACAGGTCGAAGGTGTTCTTGCGGCCGAGCTCCTCGGCGTTGTCGCTGACGTACTTGGCGATCTCGTCGTCGGCGAGGACCAGCGGGCGCTTGGGGCAGGAGAGCTCCAGCACGTTGACGAACGAGCGGAACTCGTCCGACCGCCCCGCGTAGTAGAAGAGGTCGGGCTGGTCCTGGCAGGCCTCCCTGACCGACTTGTTCAGCTCGCCGGGGTTCCTGTACGGGCGCATCAGCGCCTTGCCGGGCCGGAACGACCGCTGGAAGTCGGTCGCCAGGTTCGCGCTGTAGAGGTCGTCGGGGTCGCCGTCGTAGATGACGACCGCGTCGTCCACCTTCCCGCCGCCGACGTCGCCGTGCCGCGCCCAGTACGCGGCGTGCCGGGCGGTCCGCGCGTTGGGGGACGCGAGCCGGAAGTAGTAGGGCGAGAATCCGGCGTCGCCGTCGAGCAGCGCCGTCCCGTCGTAGCTGTTGGCGGTGCCGACGAGCGGCAGCGCCGACTTGGCCAGCAGCCTGATCGCCTCCTGGGTCTGCCGGCGGCTCTGCTCGAACCCGATCACCGCGACGATCGAGCGGTCCTTCAGCGCCCGCGCGCGGATCTGCTCGGCGACGTCCCCGGCGTAGCGGAACTTGGCGCCCGCGTTGGCGACCAGCACCCGCAGCCGCAGGTCGTCGCCCTCGGCCGCGTCGTTGAACCGCTTCTGCGCGATCGCCAGCCCGATCAGCTCGCCCTGCACCCCGGCGAGCAGGTCGATCCGCTTGTTCTTGATGGACGGGTCGGCGGTCACCGGGCCGAGGTAGACCACGGTCGCGTACGGCTTGCGGGACTCCATGACGTGGTCGTTCAGCGACTCGATCCGGTCGAGGACCCTGTTGAGCCGGTTGTCGTTGTTCTTGCCGCCGGAGTCCTCGCCGAAGCGGAACGACCCGTCGGTGATGCCGACGCACTCGCCGTTCGCCATCCGCCTGATCCCGAACGGCGAGCAGTACCGCTCCACCTGCACGGAGATGACGGAGACGGACGCGGCGGCGACCGCGACCATCGCGATCCACGGCAGCGCCGGATGGGCGAGCCGGGGCCTGCGCCGCACCGGCCGGACGGGCGGCAGGTCGCCGCCCGGGTCGCGGGTGACGTCCACGCGCAGCTCGCGGCGCGATCCGAGGGCGCCGACGCGCCGCTGCTCGCGCGTGTAGCGGTCCCACAGGCCGCGCGCGGCGATGACGCTCTGCGGCTCGTCCGAGCCCACGTCCACCCGGACGGCCCGCGCGAGCCGCTCCAGCAGCCGGGGCCCGGACGGGTCGGACGGCTCCGCCGGGGCGGCCGGGTCGACTCCGGCGACGACGACGAGCGGGTCGAAGCCCGGCGGCCGGTCGCTCGCCTGGCCGTCGGCGCGGACCCGCTCGACCAGCTCGACGAACGCCACCCCCGGATGCCCGGCGGACAGGTGCTCGAAGATCAGCACCGGGTAGCGGACCCGGGCCCACGCGGCCCGCCGGTAGTCGCGCCGGTAGTTGCGGCGCAGGTCCTCCAGGAACGCGGCGACGAGCAGCAGGTCGAGCTGCTCGCCGTGGTCGTCCGGCTCGACCGGGCGGGGGTCGAACACGCCGAGCGCGAAGCCGAGGAAGCCGGTGGAGTCGCGGTCGACGTAGGGCTGGCGCAGGAACCAGCCGAACCGCCGCACCCCGTACCAGCCGCGCGTCCGGGCGACGATCTGCACGGTCACGAACGCCAGGCCGACGACCGCCGCGAGCACGGCGGAGGCGAGGTCGAGCGCCGCCGCCGTCCCGGCGCTGATCAGCGCGACGGCGGCGATGCCGATCGGAGCGATCTGCTCCAGGAACGATAAGAAGGTGGCGCGCCTACCGGGCACCTCTTCGAGGTCGCGCAGGACGTCGCGCCCGCGCCGCCGGATCACCCGGTTGAGCTCGCGGCGCCGCGCGTTCTCGTTGTCACCGACCGGCGGGTGCGTCAGCCGCCGGACGAGCAGGTGGTTCTCGCGCTCGGACGAGGAGGCGCCGCGCGGCGGCGGGCGGTCGCCGGCCAGCCGGATCTCCCGAAGGTCGCGCAGCCACAGCGCCATCTCCAGCAGCGGGAAGCGCAGCGCCGGCTCGCCCCGGGCGCGGCTGCTCGGCTGCGACAGCTCGCGCTTGGCCTCCCGCAGCACGCCCGCGACGCCGGTGGCGGGCGTGTCGGCGGCGATGTGCGACACCGGGGCCCGCTCGTCCTCGCACCGCGCCTTGAGGATCTCGGCGGCGTGGGAGGCGGCGCGCTCCGGCCCGAGCAGCAGGAGCAGGGGCCGCAGCCGCTCCCGCCATCGCCACGGCGGCCGCTCGCGCAGCCGCTCGAACAGGTCGAGGACCCCGCGCAGCCGATCCTCGCTCAGGATCCGGTCGCCGTCGCCCGCCATGCGCCACGCCTCGCTTCCGTGTCTCGCCCGCTTCTGCCCCGCAGCCCCCCGACTCGCCGTCCCCGTTCAGGTTGGACGCGCGGAACGGTCGATCGGATCGAAACCTTCCGCTGATCATGCGCCGGTTCCCGAAACCCGGTCACTTTGCCATCATGGGGCGGCATGAGAGCAGCCCGCGGCGGAGACGACGAGCCCCTCGAAGGCGACATCGGCCCCGCGGCCGGCGCCGTGTCCGGTGCGGGGCCCGGCCGCGCGGCGGCGCCCGCGCTCTCGGAGGCAGCGGAGGCGGCGCAGGCGCTGAGGCGGTTCGACGCGGAGCGCGAGGAGCGCCGCCGCGCCACCAACGCCGTAGCGGGACGGATCGCGGTCGCGCTCGCCGCCCTCCTGCTGGCGTTCCTCACCTACGACTCCACCGCCACGGCCGTGCGGGCGCACTCCCGGGGCGACGCCTGGATCTACCCGCCGGCCGTCGTCGGCGGCGTCTGCGCCGCCGGGCTGGTCGCCCTGCTGACCTGGGGGTGGCGCCGCCGGCGTCTCGGGATGTGAACTCGACCCACGATCTTCGCCGCAGGTCAGATAGCCTCGGGTGAGTGACCGACAGCGCGAATCCCACCATCGACATCCCCGCCGATCTCAGGCCCGCCGACGGCCGTTTCGGGTGCGGTCCCTCCAAGGTCCGTCCCGCGCAGCTCGCCGCCCTGGCCGAGTCCGGCTCGACCTACATGGGCACCTCGCACCGGCAGAAGCCGGTGAAGTCCCTCGTCGGCCGCGTCCGGGAGGGGCTCGCCGAGCTCTTCTCGCTGCCCGAGGGGTACGAGGTCCTGCTCAGCAACGGCGGCACCACGGCGTTCTGGGACGCGGCCGCGTTCGGCCTCGTCCGGCAGCGGTCGCAGCACCTGACCTTCGGCGAGTTCTCCAGCAAGTTCGCCAAGGTCACCACGGGTGCGCCCTGGCTGGGGAACCCCACCGTCATCTCCGCCCCGCCCGGCACGCACCCCGAGGCGTCCGCCGAGGAGGACGTGGACGTCTACGCGCTCACCCACAACGAGACCTCGACCGGCGTCGCCATGCCGATCAGGCGCCCGGCGGGCACGACCGCGCGGGACGGCCTCGTCCTGGTGGACGCCACGTCCGGCGCGGGCGGCCTGCCCGTGGACGTGTCCGAGACCGACGTCTACTACTTCGCGCCGCAGAAGTGCTTCGCGGCGGACGGCGGCCTGTGGGTCGCGCTCGCGTCCCCGGCGGCGCTTGAGCGGATCGACGAGATCGCCTCGTCCGACCGGTACGTCCCGGAGTTCTTCAACCTGAAGACGGTCGTCGACAACTCCGCCAAGGACCAGACGTACAACACCCCGGCCGTGGCCACGCTGCTGCTGTTCGCCGAGCAGATCGAGTGGATGAACGGGCAGGGCGGCCTCAGCTGGACGACGTCCCGCACGGCCGACTCGTCCCAGCGGCTGTACACCTGGGCCGAGAAGACCTCGTACACGACGCCGTTCGTGGTCGACCCGGCGCAGCGTTCGCAGGTCGTCGGCACGATCGACTTCAGCGACGACGTGGACGCGGCGGCCGTGGCCAAGGTGCTGCGCGCCAACGGCATCGTCGACACCGAGCCGTACCGCAAGCTGGGCCGCAACCAGCTGCGCATCGGCATGTTCCCGGCGATCGACCCGGGCGACGTCGAGGCGCTGACCGCCTGCGTCGACTACGTCGTCGAGCGCCTCTGAGACGAGCCGGAGCCCTCGGGGGGCCACGCCGCTCCCCCGAGGGCCGGTTCAGGCGACGGTCAGCAGACCGCCGGTGCCGCCCGCCTGCCGCACCACGCGATGGAGCAGGCCGGCTCGGTCGCCCTCGGCGTCGGCCGGGGTGAAGCCCGTCCAGACGCGCGGGTCCACGTCGGTGTCCCGCGCCGTGGGCACGAACGCCGCCGTCGCGAGGACCTCGGGCAGGTCGCGGCGCCCGGGGCGGCGCTCCATGCCGACCTTCAGGTAGGTGCCCTCGCGCAGCAGCACGACGGCGGCGAAGCGGACCCGGGTGTGCCGCTCGACCTCCCGGAACCAGCGCGGGTTCGACGCCCAGTAGATGTTCTGGTCGGTGTCCACGGCCATGGTCAGCGGGCTGAGCGCGCCGCGCGCCAGGTGCACCTCGGTGGGACGGTCGCGCTCGACCCACGCCAGCGCGACCCGTCCGACCAGGGCCCCCAGAACGCCGGTGATCTCGGCCGGGGGCCGGCGGCCGGCCAGCAGCCCGAGGATCGGCTCGCTGCCGGTGGCGCCGGACGCGGGCGGCGGCGCGAACCGCGCCCGCAGGCCGGCGGCGTCGATGGCGCCGTCGTACGCGCCCACGACCGTGGCCGGCGCGCCGGCGACGACCATGGGGCCGGCGTCTGCGGCGTCGGCCGGAGACCCCTGCGCCGCCCAGCGGGTGTGCCCGACGGCCACGGCGGCACGGTCGAGTTCGTGCAGGAACTCCGGCCGCCAGACCCCCGAGAACCGGCCGCGCCCCTTCACCACCCGGCAGCCCCCGCCGCCGGCCCCGCCGAGCCCCGGGGCGGCGCCGAGCAGCGCCAGGCCGGCCGCGTCGGTCCCCCGCTCCTCGGCGAGAGCGCCCAGCATGACGAACACGTCCGACGCCCGACCCGGGTCGGCCGCGAACGGCGAGCGCACCACCCCGAACAATCCGCACATGCAGGTTGAGATGCAGATCGCGGGCGGGCGGTTCACCCCCGCGGCCTGGGCACGCACCGTGACCGGCCTTACCGGTGCTTATCACCCCATCAGCCACATTGGCCCCGATTAATTCCCACCATTGATCGGGGGCCCGGCGCCCCGCCCTGTCCAGGGCCCTGGGGCCTACTTCTATGGCCGCATGTGGACCTTTCGTCCGCCGTTGATCAACGCTCCGCACGTCAGAGAGAATGGCCAGGTGGGGGCGACCTCTGGAGAGGAGAGTGAAAATTCCACTCTTCTGGGAGCGGACCGGCGACGGTAGCGGACGACTCCCGCGATCATCCGCTCCGACCAGGCAAAACACCATTCTCACCGACCGCCTGTCAGGACGGATGTGACAGGTTTTCCCGAACGTGTCACCACCATCGGGAACCTTGGTGGCGGACGCGGCATCGAACAATGCGATGCTCCCCGGTTTTGACGCCGGCACCCCTGCCGGAAGGACTAATCCCTTGAATGGTGACAGCCGTAATGACTATAGTCATCGATTCCGTGACCAGACGAATATATCGTCTGCCGTTCGGTCGCCGTTCAGGACGGGAGGGTTCCGCCCGGTGAGGCCTAGAGATCATCTGAGGTGCCCGTGACCGCGGTGGTGCTGGTCGGCGACTTCCCCAGCACGGGAGTCCTGCAGGCCACGGTGGCTCAGCGGGTGGCCGTGGAGGGCCACGGCGACGAGGCCGCGCCCGCCTTCGTCGACCACATGGAGTACGCCCTCCGGCGGCGCGGCGCCGTGCTGGTGCTGTACCCGGCGTGGAAGAGGAGCCGTGCGCAGCGGCTGGTGCGCCTGGCACGCTCCGCGCTGCTCACCGACCGGATCGCCGGCCTGCCGCTCGACGTGCCGCCGCTGGCGCTGTCCCTGGTCGCCGACCAGTTGACGTTCGCGTCGGCCCACGCGCGGCCCGGAGTCCTCGCGACCCTCGCCCACCGGCTCTGCGCGACCCTCCACGCCGGAGCCTGGGTGAACAGCGTGGCGCGCCTTGAGCACGTCAAGACCGGACTCGGGGCGCACGTCTCGTCCTACCTGCCCGGCGGCGGGTTCTCGGTGACGGCAGGCGCCCACCCGGAGGTGCACCGCATCACCGCCGCCAAGCCCGTCCCGCGCCTGGCGTCGCGGCCCGCCGACCCCGTGCTGATGCTGGTGGCCGACGCGAACGGCGACGCCGGTTGGCTCCAGAGCAGGATGCGGCCGGTGCTCGCGGCGGTGACGTCGACCGCGGTGGCCCCGCAGCCGATGAGCGCGGAGTACTGGGGGACGAAGAAGTACACCGAGTTCGTCGCGTTCAGCGGTCACCCGCACGCGCTGCGGAGCCTGCTGGCCGGTTCTTCGTACAGGGCGTGCGGATGGTGCGGCGAACCGACCGCGCTGCCCGAGTGCCCGTTCTGCCTCATGGTCCAGCCGGCCCGGGAGGCGGCGCCCACCGAGGCCGTTCCCCCTGGTCACCCGCAGCGGCCGCACCCTCAGCCCTCTGGGGCCCAGCCTCCCCGTCCCCAGCCCTTACCGCCCCAGCCCTTACCAGCCCAGCCCCAGCCCCCGGCTCCCCAGCATGTCCAGCGACCCGCCGCCCCACCGCAGCCGTCCTGGCCGCAGGCTCCGCATCCCCCCGCGCCCCACCCCGTCCAGCCTCCCCAGGTCCGGCCCGACGAGGAGGCGCCGCCGACACGCCCGCAGTACCCGCACCACCAGGACGGCGGTCCGCCGTCGGCGCCCCCCGACCAGACCGATGACGCCCCGTCCCTCACCACGCTCCTCGACGACGCGGCGCCCCGGCGGTCCGCGGCGCCGGACTCCCCGCCCGAGCGGACGCCCCGGACGACCCCCGACGACGAGTGGCGCGAAGGAACCGTCATCTTCCGTCCGCAGCGCCGCCGGTAAGCCTCCCTGCCCCCCGACCAGAACGGAGTCCCATGAACCCGCGCCAGCGACGTGGAGTTCTGCTGATGATCCTGGCTGCGCTCGGCGCCGTTGCCGTGTTCATCAGCATCATCGGCTATGTCGGCTCTGTTCGGGCCGAGGTCGGTGTGAAGACCGACGTGCTCATGCTCAAGCGCGCCGTCCCCGCCTTCAGCCCGGTCACCGCGGCGGACCTCGACCGCATCCGGGTGCCGAAGCGGTGGTCGCCGGAGACGATGGTGACCGACACGGCCGCGCTCAACGGCAAGGTCGCCGCCGCCGATCTTCCGGCGGGGGCCTACTTACAGACGGGCATGCTCGTCCCCGGCCCGACCCTGCAGCCCGGCCAGCGCGAGATCGCGATCATGATCGACGCCGAGACGGGCGTGGCGGGCAAGGTCCA
Organism: Actinomadura sp. NPDC048032; assembly: GCF_040653175.1. NCBI lineage: Bacteria > Bacillati > Actinomycetota > Actinomycetes > Streptosporangiales > Thermomonosporaceae > Actinomadura > Actinomadura sp. NPDC048032. The sequence continues at coordinate 12,055 of NZ_JBEZJP010000034.1, read as the reverse complement.
CGAGGGCATGCCGGTCGACATCTACGCGACCTACCAGACGCAGAAGGGGAACCAGCAGCAGTCCTGCGCGGCGCGGATCGTCCGGGCGGCCAGGGTCATCCAGATCGGGCAGACGACCCAGGCTAAGGACGAGAAGAACAGCTCGGTGACGCAGTCCCGGACGTACCCGGCGTCCGGGGGGCGGGGCGGGCTGATCGAGACGTGGAGGGGATCGCGGCCCTCCTCGGCGGTCAGGGTTCGCAGGCGGGCGATCGTCTCCGCGGCGGCGCGGCGTCCGAGCATCCACCCGTACCAGCCGTCGGCGTGCCGGGCGGCCCGGCGCAGCGCGGCGGGGCTGTGGCCGCCCGTCACGACGGGGATCGGCCGCTGAACGGGCCGGGGATGGGCGTCCACGCCCGCGAAGTCGACGTGGCGGCCGTGGAAGGACGGTTCGTCGTCGTACCAGAGGGACCGCATCGCCGCGAGGTACTCGTCGGCGCGGGCCCCGCGCCCCTCGGGCGGAAGGCCCACCGCGCGCATCTCCGGCTCCAGGTATCCGGCGGCGGTGCCGAAGACGAGCCTGCCCCGGCTGAGCACGTCGAGGCTGGCGAGCTGCTTGGCGAGGACCAGGGGGTTGCGCTGCGGCAGGACGACGACGCCGGTGCCGAGCGCGATCCGCTCGGTGCGGCCGGCGAGGTGGGCGAGGGCGACCAGCGGGTCCAGGAACGGCGCGTCCGGCTCGGCGGGGGACGGCGCGACGCGCGGGCGCGGCAGCACGACGTGGTCGCCGGCCCAGACGGAGTCGTATCCGAGGTCCTCGGCCAGGGCGGCGATCCGGGCGGCGACGTGCGGGTCGGCGCAGGCGTGCAGGTTGACGGCGAAGAGCCCGAGAGTTGGTGCCATCCGTAGATAATCGAACTTTTCTATGATCGAGTCAACTGGTGATCGAACGGATATATCCTGCTGCCATGGCGGAGGGTGCGATGCGCGACGGGCTGCCGGAGGGGCTCGCGTCCCTGGCGGGCTTCCAGCTGTCCAAGTGCGGGTGGTGGCTGGAGCAGCGGCTGGAGGAGGAACTGGAACCGCTCGGCATCCGTGTGCGGCACTTTCTCGTGCTGGCGATGCTCAGCACGTCCGAGACGCTGTCGCAGCAGGAGATGGCCGACTACCTGCTGCTCGACCCCACGCTGATGGTCGGGCTCGTGGACGACCTGGAGGCGCGCGGCCTCTGCGAGCGTGCCCGCGACCCGCACGACCGGCGGCGGTACCGCGTCCGCGTCACCGAGGACGGCCGCGCTCTGCACCGCCGGGCGCGCGCCCTGGCCGACGCGGTCGGCGAGGACGTCTTCGGGCAGCTGTCGGACGGCGAGTTGAGCACCGTGGTCCGGGCGATCGGCCGGGTCATGGAGCCGTTCTGGGCGGAGCAGGCGGTGCGCCCGCGCCGCAAGCGGTGAGGGGCCCGGCGGTCAGAGGGCGCGGAAGTCGGCGAAGTCGAAGCCGGGGGAGACGACGCAGCTGACCAGGACCTCCTCGCCCCCGGCCGGGCGGGCGGCCTGCCAGGCGCCGGGCGGGACGAGGGCCTGCGGCACCTGGCCGCCCGCGACGTCCGCGCCCAGCGTGACCTGCTCGGGCGCCGGGGACGGACGGTCGCCGTCCCCGCCGAGCAGCAGGGTCAGCGGGCCGCCGGAGTGCCACAGCCACAGCTCCGCCGACCGGACGGCGTGCCAGATCGACTCCTCGCCGGGCGGCAGCAGGAAGTAGATGGCGGTGGCGGCGGCCCGCTCGCCCGGGTAGCCGTCCGGCGTGAACGCCGCGTCCGACCGCCACGTCTCGCGGTACCAGCCGCCCTCGGGGTGCGGCAGCAGGTCCAGCGCCTCGGCGGTCGCCGGACGGTCCAGGGCCGCGACGTGCCGGCCGTCGGGGCCGCGCCGCAGGTGGCGGACGCGGGACGCGGTCGTGCGGTCGACGACGCCGCGCGCCGGGACGGCGCCGGGAGCGGGGTCGAGGGTGACGGCGACGAGCGGGCCGCCGGTGAACTCCCGGTCGGCGACGGCCAGCAGGCCGGGCTCGTCGTCGGGCGCCCACACGGCCTCCGCCTCCCCGAGGACGAAACGGGGACCGGGCTGGGCCCGCCAGGCGTCGAGCGTCGTCAGCAGCAGCACGCTCCGAGCCTAGACCGTCAGCACGATCTTTCCGGTGACCCGGCCGGTCTCGCCGCGCTCGTGGGCCTTCGCCGCCTCCTCCAGCGGGAACACCGAGTCGATCTCGGCGCGGAGTTCCCCGGCCCCGGCGAGCGCGGCGATCCGCTCCAGCGCGTGGTGGTCGGGCTCGACGAGCAGGCTCTCCGCGCGGACGCCGGTGGCGTCCATGGCGTCGAGCCTGCTGAGCACGAGCGACACCAGCGTCCCGCCCGGCCGGAGCACCCGCAGCGAGCGCGGCCCGTAGTCGCCGCCGATGGTGTCGAGGACGACGTCCACGTCCTCGACGACGTCCGCGAAGTCGACGCCGCGGTAGTCGATCGGCTCGTCCACGCCGATCCCGCGCAGGAAGGCGTGCTTGCCCTCGCTCGCCGTCCCGATCACGTGGGCGCCGCGCGCCTTGGCGATCTGCACGGCCAGATGCCCGACCCCGCCCGCCGCCGCATGGATCAGCACCCGCCGGCCCTCCCGCACGTCGGCGGTGTCGACCAGCGCCTGCCACGCCGTCAGCGCGGCCAGCGGCAGGGCCCCGGCCTGCACGTGGTCGATGGCGGACGGCTTGGCGACGAACGTCCGGGACGGCGCCGCGACGTACTCGGCGTGGGAGCCGGCACCGAACGGGTAGCGGAGCATCCCGAAGACCTCGTCGCCCGGCTTGTGCAGCGTCACGCCCACGCCGACCTTCTCCACCACGCCGGAGACGTCCCAGCCGAGGGTGAACGGGGGCCTGCCGAGGAAGCCGCCGTGGGCCCGGTGCTTCCAGTCGGTCGGGTTCACCCCGGCCGCCCGCACCCGGACGAGCACCTCCGTGGGCCCCGGCTCCGGCCGCTCGACCTCGACCACCCTGAGCACCTCGGGCCCGCCGAGGACGTCCTGCCGGATCGCGCGCATCTTCTCAGTCATGGGACGTAGAACCGCGCCGCCCGCTAGTCCATTTCGGAGAGGCGGGCCGGGTCGAAGACGATCGGGTAGGGGCGGTCCAGGGCGAGGGTCTCGCCGGAGCGCGCCTTGCCGGCCAGTTCGTAGCGGCCGTCGCGGAGTTCCAGCAGGGTGAGGGCGGGACGCGGCTCCAGGTCGACGAGCCAGTAGTGCGGGATGCCGGTCGCGGCGTACTCGTCCACCTTGCGGACGCGGTCGATCTGCTCGTTGACCGTGCGCGGCGTGACGACCTCGGCGACCAGGAGGAGGTCGGGGCCGTAGTAGGTGCGGGTCTGGCGTTCGAGCGCCGCGCGGGCCACGTCGCGGGCGACGACGAAGACGTCCGGCTTGCGGACGCCCGCCGGGGTGGTGACGTCCTGCGGCGCTCCGGCGACGTGCACGTCGGCGTCCGCCTGCCGGGCCGCCTCCTTCAGGACGGTCTTGAGCTGCTCGGCCGCGTGGTCGTGCCACAGGTCGCCGGGCAGTTCGTTGAGCCAGCCGTCGGCGAGCTCGTAGCGGCGGCCCTCCTCGGGGAGCGCGTCCAGGTCGTACAGCGTGTACGGACCGTGCGCACGGCCGACCGTGCCGCCCATGGACCGACCCCCTGACCTCGATGAACGGGCTGATCCGAATCTAGTGGACGGCCGTCCGGAAAGAGCGCAGCCATGATCGCGCGTCGGGATGCGGACGAATGTCTCGATAGCCGAGCGACGGCGAGTTAAGATACATCGCGTCTTGACCCTCCAGTCGCTGGAGGAGCCAGGCTGTCGAGGCGGAAACGCCCGAAGGAGAGATGCGATGAGCGTCGAGCAAGACCGCGCCGTGCCCGCCGTGCGCGCCTCGGACCGCGACCGCGACGAGATGCTCGTCCGGCTCCACACCGCCTTCGCCGAGGGGCGGCTGAGCGAAGCCGAGCTGGACGAGCGCATCGACCTGGCCCTGGCCGCGCGCACCTACGACGACCTGGGCGCGCTGGTCGCCGACCTGCCGTCCGGGCGGGCCGCCCGGGAGGAGACGGGGAGGGCGCCCGCCGGACGGTTCCAGGTCGCCTACAAGGGGTCGGTGGCGAAGGCCGGGCGCTGGCGCCTGCCCGAACGGTTCACGACCGTCGTCTACAAGGGGACGGGCCTGCTCGACCTCCGCGAGGCCGACCTGGACGGAGAGGTCACGACGCTGTGGGTGCTCGCCTACAAGTCCACGGTGCAGATCGTCGCTCCGCCTGGGGTCCGCGTGGAGGCGGACGGCGTGGGCGTGTCCGCCGAGGTCCGCGGCGCCCCTCCGTCCGGGGCTCCGGTCCTGCGCGTCAGGGGCTACGCCTACAAGGGAGCGATCAACGTGAAAGATCGGATATCTCGGGCGTGAGGTGATAGAACGCTCCCGCGGCCCCCATCGGCCGCCGTTCACGTGGATGTCAGTACAAGGCCGCCCGTGGCGCGATGTGATGGTGACTCGACAGGGACCGTGAAGGAGCGCGTGTGACGGCGAGGACCCCGGAGCAGCACGAGGCCCGGCGGACGGCCGAGGAGGGCCCGGCGGACTCCCGCCACGTGCGCCGGCGCCTCACCTTCGGCGTCGCGGGCGACCTCGCCGACATGCCGGCCGCGCGGTCGCCCTGGCAGCGCGCCTACGAGGCGTGGCGGTCCGCCGGGCTGGACTGGGGCCACGGCGCTCCGGCCCCGGAGGCCGCGCCGAGGCCCGCGGGCCGCGACGCCGCCCGCGCGAAGTCCCCGGCGAAGTCTTCCGTGAAGTCCTCCGCACAGCGCGGGCCGGCGCGGCCGCGCCCGGTGAGCCCCGACCCGCACGACGTCCGGGTCGCCGGTCCGCCCCGGCCCCGGTCCCGGCCGGAGCCCGGGCCGGCGATGCGGTCCGGACCCACGCGGCGGCTGCGCGCGCGGGCCGCGGTCGCGGCCGGGCTCGCCGTGGTCGCCGGCGGCGCGGTCTACGCGGTGTCCCGGGGCGACGCCGGGCCTGCGGAGCAGGGCGTCCCCGGGCCCGTCGCGGCGGACCGGCTGTTCGCCCCCGACCCGGCCGCCACGAGCGACGGCCTCGTCCAGGACCTCACGACCATCGCCTCCGCGGGCGGCACCGTCGTCGCGGCGGGCACCGAGGGCGACGGCGTCCCCGGCCGGGAGCGGGCCCGCTTCCTCGTCTCCGCCGACGCGGGGCACGCCTGGTCGCTCGCGGCGCTGCGCACGGCGGACGGCTCGGCCGTGCCCGCCGGCGACACCCCGCGCCTGATCGACGGCGGCGCGGGACGCTGGGCGGCGCTCGGCCGCACCTCCGCCGGAAGCGTGACGGCGTGGACGAGCGAGGACGCCGCGACCTGGACGCGCCGCCCGCCCGCCGCGGGCTTCACACCGTCCGACCAGGTGAACGACCTGGCCCGCACCGGCCAGGGCTTCGTCGCCGTGGGCGCGTCCGGAGGCCGCGCGGTGGCCTGGAGTTCGGCGGACGGCCGCGCGTGGCAGCGCGTCGACGGCCTCCCGGGGATCATCGCCCTCGACCGCGTCGCGGCGTCCGGCAACGTGATCGTGGTCCACGGGACGTACGGCAGGAAGGTCACCGAGAAGCGGGGCAGGAAGAAGGTCACCCGGACCGTGCGGACCGACGGCCTCTGGCGGTCCACCGACGGCGGCCGGACGTGGACGTCCGCCGGGGTCCCGCAGGCGCAGGGCTCGTTCGGGCCCATGAAGGGGCTGGCGGTCGGCCCCGGCGGGTTCGCGACGGTCCGCGAGGGCAGGCGGACGACCGGCCGCGGGAAGCACCGCAGGACGGCGCGCTTCGGCGTCCTGTTCACCTCGGCGGACGGCACCGGCTGGCGGGCCGCGGGCCGGTTCGGCGGGGGAGGCGTCGAGCGCTTCGACGGCACCTCCTCGGGGCTCGCCGTCATCGTCCGGGGCGCAGCGGCCGGCCAGCGGGGCGCGCGCACCGTCCTGCGCAGCGCGGACGGCCGCACCTGGCAGCCGGGGGGCACCGTCCCCGCGCCGGTGCGCGGCAGCGGCCTGACGGTCGCCGACGGAAAGATCAACATCTCCGGGCGGCAGGGCGACGACGGCTACCTGTTCGGCGTGGACCTGCGCACCGTCCCGGGGGCCGTCCACCCCGAGCGCTCGGTCAGGTCGCTCGCCGCGGGGCCGGGGGTCTCCGTCGCGGTGGGCAGCACCAACGGCAACGCCGCGATCTGGACGTCCCCCGACGGCCGCGCGTGGAGGCGCGCCGGGTTCCCCGCCACGGCGGGCCTGCTGTCCGACGCCGTCCGCGGCGGGCGCGGCTGGCTGGCCGTCGGCCGCGCGTCGGGCACGTCCCCCGGCCCCCTCGCGCTGACGTCGCAGGACGGTCTCACCTGGCAGAAGCCCGTTCTCCCGGCGGGTCCGCCGCCCGTGGCCGCCGCCGCCGGGCCGGCCGGGTATGTCGCGGTGGGGACCGGGGTCGCCTGGCGCTCGGCCGACCTGCGCACCTGGAGCCGCGCGGGCCTCGACGGCGCACCGGCCGACGTGGCCGCGACGAGCAGGGCCTACGCGGCGGTCGGCGGACGCGGCAGGGTGCCCGCGGCCTGGACGTCCCCGGACGGCCTCACCTGGACCGCCGCCCGGCTTCCGGCCGGCCTCACCGCTCCGCTGACCCAGGTCGCGGCCCGGGGCGACACCCTCGTCGCGATCGGAGGCGACGCGGCCGCGCTGGTGTCCACCGATGCCGGGGCGACCTGGACGCGGCACGACCTCGGCCCCGGCCTGAGCGCCACCGCGCTCGCGGCGACGCCGCGCGGTTTCGTCGCGGCGGCCTCCGCGAAGGACGACGCGGCGGTTCTGACGTCACCCGACGGCGTGAGCTGGCGGCGGGTCGCCGTTCCCGGCCTCACCGGACCCGGCGACCAGCGCCTCACGGCCCTGTCCGCCGCGGGCTCCACCGTCCTCGCGACCGGCGCCGACGCCGACGCCCTGATTCTCTGGCGCGCCCCCGCGCTCGGCTGAGCGCGGCGGCGCGGCGGTCAGCCGTTGCAGCCGCAGGAGCAGCCCTTCGCGCACGAGCATCCGCCGCCATGTCCGCAACTGCAGTCCTTTTTCGTCATGAGCGGAAAGTAACTTTTGCGGCACTTGTCGTCTATGACCCGGGTGGGGACGTGCACCTGTCGGCAAGGACACGGGCCGTCCCTCCGCGGGGGAAGAGGGACGGCCCGTGCCCGGTTCGGGGGACGCGAGGGTTCAGAAGTTGATGTGGAAGTCCACGCCGAGCAGGACGAGGATCCAGAGGAAGACGGCCAGCAACGCGCTGACGATCTTCTCGACCAGGCCCTCGTCGATGTAGCCGCGGTCCCAGGCGATGAACACGCCGATGATCAGGTAGATGAGGCCGAGCAGGCTGATGTGCGGCCGATATCGGGTCGCCATGGAAGGCGTCTCCTCCCGGTGGGGGGTTGTGCCGATCGGACGCTGCCCCGCCGGTCAGGAGAAAAACCCCGGAGGTATTCCGGACCTAACCGTGACGCTACTTTCGGCATCTCCCAAATTCGGAGACCCTATCGGCCGCCCGCCCGGGGGCCTCTACCGGCCGGTCACCGCGATGCGGACGACCGTGGGATCGCGGTCGCCGGCACGGTCGGCGAACTCCGCGCTGCGGTGCACCACGTCGAACTCGTGCCGGTTCGCGCGCAGCGACGGGCTCAGCAGGATGTGGTCGAGGTCCTCGGAGTTGCCGCCGGTCACCGCCGTGTAGCGGTCGCCCGCGGGCAGCTCGGCGGGCAGGTCGGCGAGTCCCGCGCCCTGGGCGAGGGTGCGGACCGGGGCGGAGGTCCCGCGGTCGCCGAGGTCGCCCGCCACGATCACGCGGGCCCGGGCGTCGACCTTCCGGACGGAGTTCACGAAGCCCGCGACCACGCGGGCCTGCGCGTCCCGGCGCCATTGGGTGGGCTGTGAGGGCGGCTGGCGGCGCCCGAACAGCGGCTGGTCGTCGCCGGTGCGGGGGAACCACTGGTTCGCGACGACGATGATGCGGCGCCCCCGCCAGGTCACCTCCCCGGCGATCGGCTTGCGGGCGCCGGCCCACGCGGCGTCGCCCGGCGCGATCCGGCCGGGGCTCAGCGTGAGACCCGCCGCGCCGCCGCGCGGGACGGCCTGGACCGGCGTGACGGCCGGGTCGGGGCGTGCGGGCGGGGCGTCGGGGACGGGGTCGGCCAGCGCCGGGCGGTCGACGAACGAGAGGCCGCGGTCGGTGCGGAACAGGAACCCCACCCGCTCGTTGGTCCCCTTGCGCCCGCCGTCGGCGTTGTCGCGCGGCTCGACCGAGCGCCAGTCGTAGGCGGGGCCGCCCGCCGCGCTGATCGCCGTGACCAGCTGCGCGACGCTCTGGTCGTCGGTGACGGTGCCGTCGTCGTCGGGGCCGCTGTTGTCGCCGAGACCGCTCACCGCGACGAGGTCGGGGGAGCGCAGGCCGTCCACGATGTCGCGCGCGGCTGCCTCGAAGCGCGCGGCCGGGGCGTCGGGGTCGAGCCCGTCCAGCCCGGCGGTGGCGACGGCGAGCTCGCCGGGCCGCTGCGGCCGGGTCGCCTCGCGGGCGAGCCCGCCGGGGGCGCGCCGCGGCGTCGCGGTGAGCAGCAGCTTGTAGTCGGCGTAGGAGTAGTCGAGGACCCCGGTGTTCGCGCCGGGCAGCCGGTCGCCGACGTCCATGCCGGGCAGCGGGGCGAGCGCGTCGTCGAGGATGACGCGCTCGGGGTTGGCGTCGCCGTCGCGCAGCAGGACGCCGCCGCGCGCCGTCCGCGGCCCGGCGCCGGCGCCCCCGGAGGGCAGCACGGGCAGCTCGCCGAAGCGGGACGGACCGGCCGCGACGGCGTCGCGGAGCTCGATCCGCATGCCTTCGAGGGCCTCGTAGAAGTCCAGGGCGTCGCGGCGGGGGTCGAACGCGCCGCCGCGCTCCACGTTCCCCAGCCCGTGGTCGATCACGCCCGGCGGTCTGAGCCCGCCCGCGCCGAGCACGAGGGCGGGCGGCGGGGGCGTCCCGTGCGCGTCGACCGTGGTCGCGGTGGCGTCGATCTCCGTGCGGGTCAGCCCGCCGGACGCGCCCCCGTCCGGTCGGAACTCGCTGACCCGGCCGTCGACCCGGACCGCGTCGCCGGCCGCCGCACGCGGCCGGTCCCGGGTGAAGACGAAGACGCCCTCGGACGTCGCGGCGCTCCTGTCGGGACGCGGGTCCTGCATCCAGAAGCCGTTGGAGGTCACCGCCGTCACGACCCCCGGGACCCGGGCGACCGCGGCCCCGTTCAGCGGCGAGATGTGCGCCGCGCCCTGGATGTCGTGGATGCGGACCGCCCGCGGAGCGGCGTGCGCGGCGGAAGCCGGGAGGAGCGGACCCAGGAGCACCGCCGTGAAAGCCGCCGCGGCCGGGAACCACCGCAGACCGTGCACCAATCGCGCTCCATGACGACTCGCCGCCCGACCCGAACAGACAAGGATGATACGCGTCCGGGACCCACCCCCGCCCCGACCATGCGACAACCCGGGAGCCGCGATCGCGTCCGAAGGCAGATTCGAGCGAAGCGAGAATCTGATCGCGCAGCGAGCCGTCAAGGCGAGACGGAGCGATGCCAGCGATCGCCCGCTTTTTCGACGATGGAGGGCCCTCCGGGCCCGAAGGAGGAGAAGAAAGCTAATCGAACAGGACGACTTGGCGGATGACTTCGCCGTTGGTGAGGGCGCGGACGGCGTCGTTCAGGTCCTCGAAGCCGATCCGGCGGGAGATGAGGCTGTCGATGTCGAGCTTCCCGGCGCGCCACAGGTCGACGAACAGGGGGATGTCGCGCTTGAGGTCGCAGCCGCCGTAGAGGGACGGCTTCAGCCTCTTGCCGTCGAACAGCAGCGCGAACGCCGTCTGGCTCCACTCGTCGTCGGCGGCGCCCGCGCCCACCACGATGACGTCGCCGCCGCGCCGGGTCGTGTTCCACGCCGTGGTGATCGCCGCGGACTTCCCGACGACCTCGAAGGTGTAGTCGAAGCCCGCGCCGCCGGTGAGGAGCCCCTTGGTCTGCTCCAGGTCGTCCAGGGTGGCGGTGTGGGTCGCGCCGAACTGCTTGGCGATGGGGTGCTTGGCCTCGTTCGGGTCGATCGCCAGGATGGTCGACGCGCCCGCGATCTTGGCGCCCTGGATGACGGAGAGCCCCACGCCGCCCGCGCCGACCACCGCCACCGTGGAGCCCGGCGTGACCTTGGCCGTGTTGATGACGGCGCCGACGCCGGTGGGGATGCCGCAGCCGAGCAGGGCCGCGTACTCGAACGGGATGTCCTCCGCGATCTTGATCACGCCGCGCCGGGGGAGCACGATCTCCTCGGCCCAGGTGCCGGTGCCCGCCATGCCGAACGCTGGGCTGCCGTCGCCGAGCGTGAAACCCGGCTCGGAGAACGACTGCGCGAGGTAGGTCATGCACAGGTACGGCTCGCCGCGCAGGCACTCGGCGCACTCGCCGCAGTCGGGCGTCCAGTTGACGACGACGTGGTCGCCCGGCCGGACGCCGGTCACCCGGTCGCCGACCTCCGCCACGACGCCCGCGCCCTCGTGGCCGATGACCGTCGGCATCGCGGACGGCAGCACGCCGGTCATGGTGGACAGGTCCGAGTGGCAGACCCCGGTCGCCTTGATCTTGACCTTGACCTGGTCGGGACCCGGATCGATCGTCGAGACGTCGTCGCGCAGGTCGAGTTCCCTGTCGCCGACCGCATGCAGTACCGCGGCGCGTGCCATGGCTGCCTCCACTGTGCCTGAGCTGTTGCCGTCTGGGGTGGGTGAACGGGGACCGGGGGCAGCCGCCGGCTACTCCTCCAGCGCCAGGGCGGCCTTCGGGCACGACCGCACCGCGTGGCGGACGCGGTCCTGCTCCTCGGGCGGGACGTCCGGCCGCAGGATCTGCAGCTCGTCGTCGTCGTTGAGGTCGAAGACCTCGGGTGCGAGCCCGACGCACACGGCGTTCGCCTCGCACACCAGAGGGTCGACTCGTACTCTCATCGCTCTGCTCCGTTCGGGGGACTCACCCGTCAACCTACCGAATAACGTTCGGAAACGGGTGGCTCACCTCGAAAGTAGAACACGTTCCAGTCTGCTCCGGCAAGACTCCGCGTGAGACTCGCGTCTCATCCCGGCGATGTCGGATATGGTGCCCGGACGGAGGAGATCATGACCCACACCAAGGCGTCCACCGCACCGGGGACGACCAGCGAAGGCGCACCGCCCTCGGCGGCGCCGATGCCCGCCGAACTGCTGCGCGCCGCGCGCAGCGCCCGGGGCTTCATGCCGGACGGCGAGGGCCTCGCGCTGTACGAGACGGGGCTGGAGTACGGCGGCCGCCTGGCCGGGACCGGGCCCATGCTGGAGGTCGGCACCTACTGCGGCAAGTCCGCCGTGTACCTGGGGACCGCGGCCAGGGCGGCGGGAACCGTCCTGGTCACCGTCGACCACCACCACGGCTCGGAGGAGAACCAGGCGGGCTGGGAGCACCACGACCCGTCCCTGGTCGACCCGAGCACCGGCCGGATGGACACCCTGCCCAAGTTCCGCAAGACGATGGCCGCCGCGGGGCTGGAGGACGAGGTCGTCGCCATCGTCGGGCAGTCCCGCACCGTCTCGGCGTTCTGGCGGACGCCGCTGGCGCTGCTGTTCATCGACGGAGGCCACGCCGAGGAGCACGCGCAGGGCGACTACGAGGGCTGGACGCCGCACGTCGCCGTCGGCGGGGCCCTGGTGATCCACGACGTCTTCCCCGACCCCCGCGAAGGCGGACGGCCGCCCTACGAGCTCTACCTGCGGGCGCTGGCGAGCGGCGCCTTCGAGGAGCGCCGGGCGGAGGGCTCGCTGCGCGTCCTGGAGCGCGTCAGCGACGCCGACCCGCTCACGCCCGCCTGACCGGCGTTCCCGGCCGCCGCAGCGTGTCGGCGGCGCGCTCGCGGGCCGCGGTCGGCGGCAGCCCGCACATCCGGGCC
>NZ_JBEZJP010000033.1:0-34214 GCF_040653175.1 Actinomadura sp. NPDC048032 | reverse complement strand
GTCCCACCTGCGGGAGCACCGCGAGGAGTTGTACGCCCTGTCGGCCATGACGTGCGCCAGGCCAGGCACGCCGCGCCGCTGCTGCCGCTGCGGATCCTCGCCGACCGGGGCCGGGCCGGCGCCTACCTCGCGGTGGCCACCGCGGTCGTCGGCGCCTTCGGGGTCTTCCTCACGCTCACCTACTACCTCCAGGTGGTCGCGCACTTCTCCCCGATGCGCACCGGGCTGGCGTTCCTGCCGATGGCCGTCGCGAACTCCGCGAGCGGCTACCTCGTCGGCGCCCGGCTCACCCGGCGGGTGCCCGCCCGGCTGCTGATCTCCGCCGGCCTGCTCATCGCCGCGGCCGGGCTGGCCGCCCTGACCCGGCTCGACGCGGGCAGCGGCTACGCCACCGCCGTCGTCCCGGTCGAGGTCCTGCTCGGGATCGGCATGGGCGCCGTGTTCCCGCCGGCGTTCTCACTGGCGACCGCGGGCGTCTCCCCGCGCGAGGCCGGGGTCGCCGCCGCGGTCGTCAACGCCGCGTCGCAGATGGGCGGATCGATCGGAACCGCCGTCGTCAACACCGTCGCGATCGGCGCGACCGCGGGCTACCTGCGCGAGCACGGCCCGGCCGCCTCGCGGGCGGGGGCCCTCGTGCACGGCTACACCACCGGGGCGACCGTCTCGGCACTGGCCCTGACCGCCGTGGCCGTCGTGGTGATGCTCCTCATCCGGACCCCGCCCTCCTCGGACGCGGCCACCGACCACACCTCCCGGTGACCGCGATGGCCGACCACCGTGCCGGAACGGCCGGGTCGGCGTCGGGGAGGCCGGTGCACGTGGTGAGCCGTCCACGCGCCGCCCGGACGCGGCGCTTGGAGGTGGACGGGCCGCCCACCCCCGCACCGCCGTCAGCGGACCAGGCCGTCCGCGGCGGCGGCCGCGGGCGTGCCATCGGGTCCGACGGTGCGAGGGGGTGGCGGCGGAGACGGGCGGCGGGTCAGACGCCGAGTTCGGCGGCGGCGAGGGCGGTGCCCTCCACGCGGGCGGCGATCTTCGCGAAGGCCGTGTCGCGGGACGTGGAGGTGTCGTCGGCGAACGGGGAGAACCCGCAGTCGTCGCAGGTGCCGAGGCGGTCGACGGGGAGATGGCGGGCCGCGGCGAGGACGCGGTCGCGGATCTCCTCGGGCGTCTCGACGCGGGGGTCGATGGGGTCGACGACGCCGACGAAGACGCGGGCGTCGGCGGGCAGGTGCTCGGCGACGATGGCCAGGATCCGGTCGGGGTCGGGCTCGCTGGCCAGCTGGAGGTAGAAGTTGCCGGCCCTGAGCTGGAACAGCTTGGGCAGCAGCCCCGCGTAGTCGACGTCGAGGCTGTGGGTGGAGTCGAGGTCGCCGCCCGGGCACACGTGCACGCCGATCCGGGCGCGCTCGTCGGCGGAGAACCGCTCCAGGACCCGGTTGTTGAGCGCGATGAAGGCGTCCAGCACGCCGCCGCTGGGGTCGAGCTTGAGCGACAGCCGCCCCTCGGTGAAGTCGAGCTGCACCACGTGGGCGCCCGCGTCCAGGCAGGAGCGGATGTCGGCCTCGGCCTCGCTGACCAGGTCGTCGAGGAACATCTCGCGCGGGTAGCCGTCGATGCCGTCGGCCGGGTACAGCAGGCTCAGCGCCGAGGGGGCGATCACGGCCTGCTTGACCGGCGCGGTCGCGTGGCGCTGGGCGGCGCGCAGGTAGTCGACGGCGTGGCCGGTGTAGCGGAACGGGCCCGCCGTCAGCCGCGGGAGCTGCCGCTGGTGCCCGTCGGCGAACGGGATCACCGCGCCGTCGGGGGCCAGGTCGGCCAGGCCCGCGATCGGGTAGGTGGCGAAACTCGGCTTGGACTGCTCACCGTCGGTCACCACCGGTGAGCCGAGCTCCTCCAGCCGGCGGAGGGTCTCGCGCACGGCGCGGTCCTGGGCGGCGGCCAGCTCGGACGGCGAGGCGGTGAGCAGTTCCTGGGGACGCGGGATGCTGCCGATGGGCTCTGTGGGGAGGGGCATACCCCGAGGCTACGCTACTGAAAGTAGCGAGAGAAGCGCTCATCGTGACCAGAGGTGGCCGTGTGAATCTTCGGCGACCTCGGGGCGTCCCCGGGGCGAATCCCCGCGGACCCGCGCGCCGATAGCATGCGCGGATGGCTGATGGGGGAGTGCCGATCGCGGCGGACATGGATCCCCGGCGGATCCACGCCGCGCTGAGCCTGCTGGCGGACCGGCGCTGGCGGACGCTCGGCGAGCTGGTCCGGGAGACGGGCGCGCCGCGGCGCTCGGTGGAGTCGCTGCTGGCCGGGCTCTCGCTGGAGCACGCCGGCGGCGACCGGTTCCGCCTCACCCCGGAGCAGGGCGCCGAGATCGCCGAGTCCCTGCGCACCGGGTACCGTCCGCTCGACCCGGCCGACCCCGTCGGGCACCTGCTCCCCGAGTACGCCGCCGTGGTGGAGCGCGTGGCCGGGCTGATCGAGCGGGCGCCGCGGGCGCGGCACGTCCTCGACCATGTCTCGGCCACGCCGGAGACGGTCGTGCGGCGGGCGCTGCTGCTGGGGGCGCGGTTCTGGCTGCCGGGCACGCGCCTGCTGTGCGTCGGGGACCACGATCTGACCTCGCTGGCCGTCGGGCTCGTCCATCCGGGCGTGCGGACCACCGTCGTGGACGTCGACGAGCGGATCCTGGCCTACATCGACGCATGCGCCGCCGACCTGGGGCTTGACGTGCGCACCCGCTGGGCCGACCTGAGGCTGGGGCTGCCCGCGTCGGCCGTCGAGTACGCGGATCTGGCGGTGACCGATCCTCCGTACACGCCGGAAGGCGTCGGGCTGTTCGTGGCCCGGGCGGTGCAGGGGCTGCGGGACCAGGGGCAGGGGCGCGTCCTGCTGGCCTACGGGGCGAGCGACCGCACTCCGATGCTCGCGCTGAAGGTCCAGCAGGCGCTGCAGGAGCTGAACCTGGTGAGCGAGGCCGTCTACCCGGACTTCAACAGCTATTTCGGCGCGGAGGCGATCGGTTCGCGCGCCGATCTGTACGTCCTGCGGCCGACCGGCAAGAGCCTGCCGGCCGCCGGGGCCCGCGCCGACCGGTTCGCCACCGCCATCTACACCCAGGGGCCACAGGCCGTCGAAGCCAGGACGGCGGCGCTGGCGTCGCCCGACGACGTCGCCGACCTGCGGCCGGACGTCCTGGTCGGTGACTGGCCCAAGCAGGTGCTTCCGCAGGTGCCGCGGGTGCGGCTGACGACGTGGCTGGCCAAGCCGTACGCCGCGCGGGTGCGGCGCGCGGCCGTCGCGCTGCCCCCGGGGCTGGAGGGTGCGCTGGTCCGCGTGCTGCTGGCCACGCGCGCCGAGCAGGTCCGGGTGTTCCTCGCAGAACCCCCCGGCGACCTGGCGGACGAGGCCGCGTCGCTGGCTCCCGTGTACGAGCTGACCCGGCGCGGCTCGACCGTGGAGGCGGTGCGCACCCCGTCCGGCACGGACGACCGGGCGCGGCGGATCGTGCGCGCCGTCATGGACCGGGCGCACGGGAAGGTCGCCAACGTCTGGCGCGACGCCCTGATCGACGCGCACGCGGGCCTCACCAAGCGGCAGGCCCGCACGGTCGTGGCCGACGCCGCCCCGTGGGCGCTGGACGTCACCCCGCTCGAACTGCCGCTCCACCGCCTGCGCGAATTGCCCACCGCCGTCCGCGCCTCCCTGGACCTCGTCCCCCCGTCACCGGCCGGCTAGAACCGCCCCGGTCACGCCTTCTTCGACAGCGCTTCGACGGTGCGGGCCGCGGCGGTGCGGAGGTCCGCTTCGGAGTGCCCGAGGTGGGTGACTGCGCGCAGGACGGTGGGGTGGTGCGCGTTGGACCACAGCACCCCGTTGGAGCGCAGGCGGGTCCGGGCGTCCTCGCGGTCGAGTCCGAGCGAGGCCAGATCGAGGAAGACGAAGTTGGTGTCGACGCCTGCGGGGTCGACCGGCAGACCGCCCTCGGCGAGCAGGGTGGCGAGGGTGCGGGCGTTGGCGTGGTCGTCGGCCAGCCGCGCGACGTTGTGCCGGAGCGCGTAGCGGGCGGCGCCCGCCAGCACGCCGGCCTGGCGGAGCGACCCTCCGAGCATCTGGCGGATGCGCCGGGCCGGGGCCAGCACCTCGGAGCGTCCGACGAGGGCCGCGCCCGCGGGGCAGCCGAGGCCCTTGGAGAAGCAGACGGCGACGGTCCGCGCCCGCGAGGTGATCCGGGCGGGCGGGACGTCCAGCGCGACGGCGGCGTTGAACAGGCGCGCCCCGTCGATGTGGACGGCGAGGCCCAGCTCGTCGCAGGTGTCGTGGAGGTCGTCCAAGGCGGCGAGCGGCCATGTCCGCCCGCCGGAGACGTTGTGGGTGTCCTCCACGACGGCGAGCGCGGTCCGGGGGCGGTGCTCGGAGTCGCGGACCTGGGCGATCTCGCGGACCTGCGCTCCGGTGAACACCCCGGCCTCGCCCGGCAGGCCGGTGACGACCGCCCCGGCGAGGAAGGCGGGGCCGCCCGCCTCGTAGCGGAACATGTGGCTGTGCCGCTCCCCGACGATCTCCTGGCCGCGCTGCACCTGGCACAGCATCGCGATCTGGTTGGCCATCGTCGCCGAGGGGACGAACACCGCCGCCTCCTGGCCGAGCAGCCCGGTCAGCTCGTCCTCCAGCGCGAGGACGGTGGGGTCCTCACGCTCCTGCTCGTCGCCGAGCGGGGCGGCGGTCATCGCGCGCAGCATGCCCTCGGTGGGCAGCGTCATCACGTCCGAGCGAAGATCGATCATGGTGGGCCCCTATCCGGCGAGGTATCCGCCGTCGACGACGATCTGGGTGCCGGAGACGAACGAGGCCCCCGGCGAGCAGAGGAACGCGACCACGTCCGCGATCTCCTCGGGGCGTCCGCGGCGGCCGAGCGGCGGCAGGCCCGCGACGCCCGAGCGCGCCCGGTCCTTCTCGACGAGCTCGACGAGCCGGTCGCTGCCCGGGGTGCTGATGTCGCCCGGGTCGACCTGGACGACCCGCACGCCGGACGGCCCGAGCTCCATGGCGAGCGCACGGGTCAGCCCGGTCATCGCCGACTTGCTGACGGTGTAGGCGGAGGCGTCGAGCTGGCCCCGGTGGGCGGCGATGGACCCGATGTTGACGATGGTCCCGCCGCCCGCCGCGACCATGTGGCGCGCGGCCTCGCGGGCGCAGACGAACGGCCCGACGGTGTTGACCGCGAGGATGCGCGCGAGCAGGTCGTCGGAGGTGTCGAGCAGGGGCGCCTTGGCCGGGACGCCGGTCACGGCCGCGCAGTTGACCAGGATCTCCGGGGGCCCGTGCGCGGCGGCGACCTCGGCGACGGCGGCGCTGATCGCGGCCGGGTCGCCCGCGTCGACCGCCATGACCTCGGCGGCGGATCCCAGCTCGGCGCGGGCCCGTCCGGCGGCGGGCCCGGCCTCGAGGACGACGACGGTCCGGCCGGGGGCGGCGAGCCGCCGCGTGATGGCGGAGCCGATCCCGCCCCCTCCGCCGGTGACGATGACGCTTGTGCTCATGGGGTTCCTCGGGTCAGTGGAAGGAGCCGGGCAGCCGGCCCAGTTCGAAGGCGGACAGGGCCTGCTCGATGTGCCAGGTCGCGTCCGACATGACCGGTGTGCCGTGGCCGGGCAGCAGGACGTCGGGTCGCGCGTCGCGGAGCCGTTCGAGGGACCGCCGCAGCGCCTGGACGTCGGCGTCCGCGGCGCCCGGCAGCACGATCCGGCCGCGGCTGAAGAGAAGGTCGCCGGTGCAGGCGTACGTCGTGCCGCCCGCGGTGAACAGCCAGGCCGTGTGGTCGGCGCTGTGCCCCGGCGTGGGCAGGGCCCGGAGCGGGCCCTGCTCCAGGCCGGCCTCGGCGGGCGTCAGCACGCCGGGGCAGGACGCGAACCGGTAGCCGGCCGGGTAGATCCCGGCGCGCAGCGCGGCGGTGAGGCCCAGCGGCCCGGGGTCGGCGTCGCGGACCAGCTTCGCCGTCAGCGCGCCGGCGACGATCGTGGCGCCCAGCGCGGCGAGCCCGGCGGCGCCGCCCGCGTGGTCGGCGTGCGCGTGCGTGACCACCGCGCCGCGCAGCGGCAGCTCTCCGCGGGCCTCCTCGGCGCGCGCGAGCAGCACCCGCTGGTCGAGCCCGCTTCCCGTGTCGGCCAGCCAGGCCCCGTCGTCGCCGCGCAGCAGGTAGACGTTGCCGTCGTAGGCGTTGCTGAGCCCAGGACCGAGCCGTCCGCCGCCGACCAGGTCGACGGCCGCGTCAAGCCGCACGGCCGTCCTCCCCGGCGATGATCGCGGCGACCTCGCCGGGCGCGGCCCGCAGGTCGTGGCGCAGCATCATGACGACGCCGGACGCGTCGGCCCGCACCTCCTCCACCCGCCGCCCGCCGTCGTCGTACACGGCGCCGATCGTCTGGCCCGCGTCCACGGCGTCCCCGGCGGCGACGGAGGAGACGAAGGCCCCCGCGGCGCCGAACAGCACGCCGGTGTCGGTGTTGCCGTCCCCGCCCGTCACGACGACCTGCCGTCCGGGCGGCGGACCGGCGAGGGAGACGGGCTCGACCGCGCCCGCGACCTCCAGGAGGCGCAGCACCCCCTGCGCGTACCGGTCGATGTCGGCCTCGCGGAGAGCGCCGCCCCCGCCGCTCTCGAAGTAGGCCCAGGGCTTGCCGAGGGCGTCGGCGCGGCTGACGGACCGGCCCGGCGCGACCGACGCGTGCGCCCACAGGTAGGGGAAGGGCGTCGCGCGGGCGGCGTCCAGCAGCGGCCGGCCCCCGAGCGTCCTGTTCGCCCCGAACCCGCACATCGGGGGCATCCGGTAGCGGCGCCCGGCGGAGTGCAGGTCGATCAGCAGGTCGCACGGGTCGATGAGCGCGGCGGCGATCGTGTGGGCGATGCGCTCGCTGAGCCCGCCGCCGGGGTCGCCGGGGAAGAGCCGCGCGAGGTTGGCGCCGCCGTCGCCGTGCCGGGTGCCCGCCGCGAGGGCGGGCGGGTTGGCGCGGGGCAGCACCGTCACCGTCCCGCGGACCGGCGCCGCGGCGAGCAGGTCCGCGACGCGGTACGCCGCGAGGACGCCTTCCAGCTCGTCGCCGTGCACCCCGCCGAGCACGGTCACCGCGGGGCCGCCGCCGTCACCGAACCGGACGGTCTCCAGTTCGAGGTCCGGGCCGGCCCGGAGGCGCCCTGTCACCGCTGTCATCGTGTGCGTCCCTTCGTCCGGTCAGCGCCTGCGCGCCTGGATGGGCCAGGTGTCCGCGAAGGACGTCCCGTCGTGCACCTCGTACCGGCCGAACAGGTTCGCCGCGGTGCAGGCGTGGTTGGGGATCACCGCGACGCGGTCGCCCGGCGCCAGGCCGTGCGGTTCCGCCGATCCGGCGAGCCCGTGCTCCTCGTAGAGCTTCTCGACGACGATGCCCGGATGGCCGTCCACCAGGCCGAAGCCCGGCGTCAGCGCGGTCATCCGCTCGGCGGGCAGGCTCTTGGCCCCCGCGTCCAGGACCAGCCGGTCCGGCGCCGGGACGTCCACCACCGTGCTGATCACGGCGAGCGCGCACTCGGCCGCGTCCGGGCCGCCGAGCGCGACCTGGGTGGCGTCGTAGAAGACGTAGTTGCCGTACCGGTACTCGTGCGCGCGGCCGGACTCCAGCCGGGCCAGCGGGGTGACGCCGACGCTGTGGACGGGGGCCTCGATCCCGCGTCCGGCCAGCGCCGCGCCCGTGCTCTCCAGCGCCTCGTCCTGCTGGTCGCGGACCGCGGCCAGCCCGGCGGCGTCGGTGGCGCCGTAGGCGTGCCCGGCGAACGTCATCAGGCCGCGGAGCCGGACCCGCCCGCCGAACGGCGCGGCCGCGACGGACTCGGCGGTGGGCGGGCCGGGGGCGGTGCCGAGCCGGCGCGTCCCGGAGTCGACCTCCCAGTAGACGTCGAACTCCGCGCCGGTCGCGGCGAGCGCGGCGACGTGCTCGGGGCGCGAGCAGGTGACGGCGACCCGGCCGCGCCCGGTGAGCGCGGTGAGGGCGCGGACGCGCTCGCCCGGGACGGGCGGGTACGCGACGAGCACGGACGGGAAGCCCGCGTCGAAGGCCAGCGTGGCCTCGGCGACGGTCGCCACGGTCGCCCGGGCGGCCCCCGCCGCGACCTGGGCCCGCGCGATCTCCAGGCACTTGTGGGTCTTGAGGTGGGGTGTGGAGTGCCCGCCGCGGCCCGTGACCCGGTCGGCCATCTCGCGGATGTTGGCCATGAGCCGGGAGTGGCGCAGCGCCAGGAAGGGCGTCGGCGGCCCGTCCCCGGCGCAGAGCGCGGCCCAGCCGTCGCCGCCGGTCACCGGGGCACCTCCGGCAGCGTGGCCTTGCCGGTGATCTCGCGTGCCAGTTCGGCCACGGCGCGTCCCATCTCGCGTTCCAGCTCGGGCGACATCCGCTCGACCGAGACGATCAGGCTGAGCGCGGCCACCGGCTCGCCCTGCCGGCCGAGCGCCGACGCGACGCCGGCGATGCCGTCGAAGAACTCGCCCCGGTCCACCGAGTAACCGCGCGTCGCGGACTGCTCGACGTCGTCGGCGATCCTGGCGCGGACCTCGTCCGGCAGCGCCGACCACCGGGGGCCGGCGCACAGCTCCCGCCACC
Organism: Actinomadura sp. NPDC048032; assembly: GCF_040653175.1. Classification (NCBI taxonomy): domain Bacteria; kingdom Bacillati; phylum Actinomycetota; class Actinomycetes; order Streptosporangiales; family Thermomonosporaceae; genus Actinomadura; species Actinomadura sp. NPDC048032. The sequence continues at coordinate 25,587 of NZ_JBEZJP010000033.1, read as the reverse complement.
GGGCGGCGTCGAGCCGGGCCAGCACGGCCCGCCCGGCGGCGCCCTCCCAGATCGGGGCGGTGCTGCCGAGCCGGGCGCTCGGGGCGAACGGGATGCTGCTGTCGGTGCGTTCGACGTAAACCATCTCGTCGCCGTTGGGGACCGAGAACGCGGTCGCGGCGTCGAACCGGCGGCCGAGCGGGGCCAGCGCCGCCATGGCGTCCCGGCGCATGTTGCGGTGGGAGAGCCGGATCGCGGCCAGCCGGAGCGGCAGCTCCCCGATCTGCCAGTTGCCGTCGGGGTCGCGCTCCAGCATGCCGATCTCGGCGAGCCCGCTCAGCAGGCGGTGCGCCGAACTCTTGCTCAGCCCCGCCCGCTCGGCGCATTCGGCCAGGCCGAGGACGGGTTCCTCCTGACTGAACGCGGCGAGCAGAGCACCGACGCGATCGACCACTTGCACCACGAACGCCTCCAGGAATGCCTTGACCGGGGACTGGCAGCGAGATTAGGTTGCCACAACATCCCATCACGTGGAATGCCAAACCACAGAATGGAACGCAGAGGACAGTGGTGAAGATCATCCGAGGGGGGCGCGTCGTCGACCCGGGCACCGGGACCGACGCGGTGCTCGACCTGCTCATCGAGGGCGAGCGGGTGACGGCGCTGGCGGCGCGGATCGCGCCGCCGGCCGGCGCGACGGTGATCGACGCCTCCGGGCTGGTCGTCCTGCCGGGCTTCGTCGACATGCACACGCACAGCGACTTCACGCTCCAGCACGACCCCGGCGCCCCGGCGCGCCTGCACCAGGGCGTCACCACCGACGTCACCGGGAACTGCGGCTTCTCCCCGTTCCCGCTGCCCCGGACCAGCAGGGGCTTCGGCTCCTTCTTCAGCTCCCGGCTGGACCCGGGCTTCCCGGACCTCGACGCCTACGCCGCCCACCTGGAGTCGCTCGGGACGGCGGTCAACGTCGCCCCGCTCGTCGGCCTCGGCGCCGTCCGCGAGCACGTCGCGGGCTCCGACCCCCGGCCGCCGTCGGACGAGGCCGTCGCCGCGATGCGCCGCCTCGTCGCCGACGGCCTCGACCAGGGGGCGTTCGGCGTCTCCAGCGGCCTGGTCTACACGCCCGGGCGGTTCGCCGCCGCCGACGAGCTGCGGCGGGTCATCGCGCCGCTGCGCGGGTCGGGCCGCTTCTACGCCACCCACCTGCGGGACGAGCGGGACGGCCTGGTCGCGTCCGTGGCCGAGGCGATCTCGACCGCCGAGCGGGCGGGCGTCGACCTGCAGATCTCCCACCACAAGGCGCTCGGCAAGGCCAACTGGGGGCGGACGGAGCAGACGCTCGCGATGGTCGACGAGGCCAACGCCCGCGGCGCCGTCGAGGTCGCCGTCGACTACTACCCCTACACCTCCGGCAGCACGGGGGTCTCCAGCCTGCTGCCGCCCGGCTCGCTGGACGGCGGCTGGCCGCTGCTGCGCACGCGGGCGGGGGAGGGCGCCGAACGGCTCCGCCTGCTGCGCCACCTGGACGGCGCGGCGCAGTTCCGGCCCGACGAGATCATCATCGGCCGCTCCCGGGACCGTCCGGACGCGTCCGGGCGGGCGCTGCCGGACTACGCCGCCGGGCTCGGCCGCGCCCCCGTGGAGGTGCTGCTGGAGCTGATCCTGGCCGAGGGCGAGAGCCTGACCATGATCGTCCCGGCCGCCTCCCGGGACGACCTCGCCCGCGTCTCCGCGCACCCCGCCGCCATGCACGGCAGCGACGGCTGGCTGATGACGGCCGGGCAGGCGCGGCACGAGCACCCCCGCAACCTCGCGAGCACCACCGAGGTGCTGGTCCCCGCGCTCCTCGGGCGGACGCCGCTCGACCGGGCGGTCCGGCACCTGGCCACCGCGCCCGCCCGGCGGCTCCGCCTGGACGGGCGCGGCACCCTGCGTCCCGGCGCGTTCGCCGACATCGCCGTCGCCGACCCCGGACGCGCCGCCGCCTACGAGAGCGGCCGGGGGACGGGGGAGGGCGCGTCTCCGGCACCGGAGCGCGCCTATCCCGACCTCATGCGCTGGGTCTTCGTGAACGGCGAACCCGCCATCGAGAACTCCCGCCCCACCGGTCGGCGCGCAGGCAAGGTCCTGCGCGCGCCATGACCGTCCCCCACGCACCGATTGGAACGGAGCAGACCATGGCACCCAGCAACGCGTCCCCGGCCACCCCGCACGTCAGCAGGCGGTCCTTCCTCCGCGGAACGATGGCGCTCGGCGCCGTCGCCGGGCTCGGCGGCACGGGCCTGCTGACGGCCTGCGGGTCCGGCGGCGGCGACGGCTCGCCGAACGACCTCCAGATGCACCACGACGCCGCGGTCGGCCCGCTGTTCAAGCCGTACGTGGACTACTTCAACACCAACTACGCCCCGCTCAAGCTCGGCACGTCCTACGTCGCGCAGGACTACCTCACCGTGACCAACCAGCAGCTCGCCGGCGGCAACGCGTCCTACGACGTGCTGTTCGCGGACGAGGGCTACCTGGAGTCGTGGTCGAAGAACCAGTGGGTCCGCTCCCTCAAGGACCTGCCCGGCCTGGACAAGCTGGTCGCGAACATGAACCCCGGGGTCGCCGACGCCCTCAAGGGGCCGGACGGCGAGGTCTACGCGCTGCCCTACTTCCAGGGCGCCGAGCTGTTCGCCGTCAACACCGCCCACCTCAAGAAGATCGACGCGCCGGCGCCCGCGACCTGGGACGAGTTCCTGGAGCAGGCGCGCGAGCTCAAGGCCAAGGGGATCAGCCAGACGCCGTACTCGCCGTACTGGATCAAGTACGCGTTCCTCATGTGGCACCAGTTCGCCGCCGAGGTCGCGTCCGAGGGCGGCGGCTCGCTGTTCGACCCGTCCGGGAAGGCGAACCTCGCCGGGAACCCCGTCGCGCGCGCCACCCTGGAGCGCTGGCGGACGCTGTACTCCGAGGGGCTGGTCCCGAAGGACCTGTTCACCACCGACTACGGCGGCGTGACCAACGTCTTCGGCGGCGGCAAGAGCAGCTTCTCGATGCGCTACCAGGCGCAGGTCGTCGGGTGGAAGGACCCGAAGCAGAGCTCGGCGGCGAAGGACATCAAGAACGTGCTGATGCCCGGCAGGACCCGTGAGACGCACGGCTTCGGCGCGTACTGGATGCTCTCGTACAACACCGAGGGCGAGAAGAACGCCGGGACGGTCATCGACTACCTCGGCGGCGCGGGCAAGGACGGCTCCTTCCACGTTCCCAAGAACCTGGTGGCGACCGCGCTCGGCCTCTCCAGCGGCTACAAGAGCGTGGACTCCGACCCGGCCGTGCTCAAGTCGTGGGCGAAGTGGGCGGACGTGGACGCCCTGACCGGCCAGCTCGCCAAGACCGTGCCCCTCGGGCCCGTCACCACCAAGACCTGGTACCCGAAGTTCGCCGACATGGCGTGCGCCGTGCTCCAGGAGGTCGTGCTCGGCAAGAAGTCCTCCGACCAGGGGCTCAAGGAGCTGAGCGACTTCGCGGGCGCGCAGAAGTAGCCGTGTCCCCGACCCAAGGAAGCGAGCCCGCCGCGGACATGACCACCGAGTCCGACCGGCGCCCGGCGGAGCCCCGCCGGCGGCCGGAACGTTCCAGCAAACGTCCACCTCCCACCGCCGCGACCGGCCGCACCGGACGCGGGGGCCGGTCCGGCAGGACGGGCCGCACGGGCTACGGGCGGGGCGAGGCGAGGTTCGGCATGGCCATGGCCATGCCGGCCCTGCTCGTCACGCTGCTGCTGCTCGGCTACCCGCTCGTGTACTCGTTCTGGGTCAGCCTGCACGAGCAGACCCTCGGCAGCCGGGCCCCGGCCCGCTGGGTCGGGTTCGACAACTACACCGCCGTCCTCGGCGACCCCGTCTTCCTGCCCTCGCTCACCCGCACCGTCCTGTTCGCCGCCGCCGTCGTCCTCGGCACGCTGCTGCTCGGCACGGTGTTCGCGCTGGCCCTGAACCAGGACTTCCGGGGCCGGTCCGTGGTCCGGGGCGTGCTGATCCTGCCGTGGTCGCTGTCCCAGATCACGCTGGCGCTCACCTTCGGCTGGATCTTCAACTCCACGTTCGGCCCGCTGAACGGAGCGCTCCAGCAGGCCGGCGTGATCGACAGGTACGTCGCCTGGTTCGCCTCCGGGCGGGTGGCCCTCACCGTGATGGCGGTCGCGTTCGTCTGGAGCCTGGTGCCGTTCGCGACGCTGCTGATCCTGGGCGCGCTGCAGACCGTCCCCGAGGACCTGCACAAGGCCGCGCGGATCGACGGGGCCGGGCCGGTCCGGCGGTTCTTCTTCGTCACCCTGCCCTGGATCCGCGACACCGTGCTGGTGGTGTCCGTGCTCGCCCTGATCAACGCGTTCCTGGCGTTCGCGCTGATCTACATCCTCACCGGCGGCGGGCCGGGCACCGAGACGACGCTGCTGTCCTGGTGGGGGTACACCACCGCGTTCCGCGACCTCGACCTCGGCAGGGGCGCGGCGATCTTCTACCTGATGACGCTGGCGATGGTGCTCCTCGCCGCGCTGACCGCGCTCGTCATCCGGGGACCCCGCAGGAACCGCGAAGGGAGGACCGCGTGATGGCCGCCGGAGACCGCGGGCGCACGGCCAGGAAGGTCGCGGTGCGCGCGCTGCGCGCCGGGACCGTCCTGGCGCTGCTGGCATGGGTGCTGCTGCCGTTCTACTTCCTGCTGCTGGTGGCGCTGACGTCCCGGGCCGACTCGCTGCGCACCCCGCCGCGGTGGATCCCCGCCATGGACTTCGGCAGCTTCCGGCAGATCCTCCACTCGGCGTTCAGCTCCGCACCGCCGAGCAACCCCAGCGACCTGATCGTCCCCGGCATGCAGAACAGCGCCGTGGTCGCGGTCTGCGTCGCCGCCCTCAACATCGTGATCGCCAGTACGGCGGGCTACGCGTTCGCCCGGTTCCGGTTCCCCGGCTCCCGGACGGTCCCGGGCCTGATGCTCGGCAGCCAGCTCGTCCCGGTGTTCGCGCTCGTCGTGCCCTTCTACGTGATGCTCCACTCGCTGGGCCTCACCGACACCCGCGCGGGCGTCGTCATCGCCCACCTCGGGTTCACGGTGCCGTTCTCGGTGTGGATGATGCGGGCCTACTTCAACGGGATCCCCGTCGAGGTGGACCGCGCCGCGATGATCGACGGCTGCACCCGCTGGCAGGTCTTCGCCCGCGTGGTGCTGCCGCTGGCCCGGCCCGGGATCATCAGCGTCGGGCTCTTCTCGTTCATGGTGTCGTGGAACGACTTCCTGTTCGCGCTGGTCCTGAACTCGCGGACGGACGCGATGCTGATCCAGCCGGCCATCTCCGGGCTCTACAACGTGCGCGAGCAGTCCTTCGGCATCATGGCCGCCGGCACCCTGCTGGCCGCCCTCCCCACGATGCTGCTCGCCCTCGTCTCGCAGCGGTTCCTCGTACGCGGCCTGACCTCAGGCGTCGGAAAGGTGTGACGCGTGTCCAGTATCGAACTCCGGCAGGTCACCAAGCGGTTCGGTGACACGCTGATCGTCGACTCGGTCGACCTGACCATCGAGGACGGCAGCTTCACCGTGCTGCTCGGCCCGAGCGGGTGCGGCAAGACCACCACCCTCAACATGATCTCCGGGCTGGAGGAGGTGTCCTCCGGGGAGATCCTGTTCGACGGCGCGGAGGTCCAGGACGTCCCGCCGCACAAGCGCGACGTCGCGATGGTGTTCCAGTCGTACGCGCTCTACCCGAACCGCAGCGTTCGGGAGAACATCTCGTTCGCCCTCAAGCTGCGCAGGCTCCCCGCCGCCGACATCGCGGCACGGGTCGCCGAGGTCGCCGACATGCTCAGCATCGGCGCGCTCCTGGACCGCAAGCCGCGCCAGCTGTCGGGAGGCCAGCAGCAGCGGGTGGCGCTGGCGCGGGCGATCGTCCGCCGCCCCAACGTCTTCCTGCTGGACGAGCCGCTCAGCAACCTCGACGCCAAGCTCCGCGCCGACATGCGCATCAGCCTGCGCGAACTCCAACGCGAGCTCGGCGGCACCTTCGTCTACGTCACGCACGACCAGGGGGAGGCCATGAGCATGGCCGACCAGGTCGTCGTCATGAACGGCGGAGTGGTGCAGCAGGAGGCCCCGCCCCTCGACCTCTACCGGCGGCCCGCGAACCGGTTCGTCGCCGGCTTCGTCGGGACGCCCGGCATGAACTTCGTGCCGGGCGCGGTGGACGCCGGCGGGTCTTTCGCGCACGGCGACTGGACGGTGCCGATCGGCTGGACGGGCGAGGCCAGGGACGGCCTGACGCTCGGCGTCCGCCCCGAGGACGTCACCCTGGAGCCGGACGGCCCCGGCGCGGCGGGCCGCGTCCGCCTGATCGAGCGGCTCGGTGTCGAGGCGATCGTCGTGGCCTCGTTCCCGTCCGGCGACGTCATCGCCCGCGCCGACCCGGACGTCGACCTCGACGCCGGGGCCCCGGTGTCGATGCGCGTCCGTCCCGGGAAGGTCCATCTGTTCGACTCCGAGAGCGGCGACGCGGTCGCGTGGACGCCCGCCCCGGCCGTCGCCAAGGAGGTCCGGAATGCCTGACGACGTCGTCCTGCGGATCGGCGGCCGCGCCCGCGCCGCCCACGGGGGAGCGGTCTACGACGCGGTGAGCCCGGCGACCGGGGAGCGGTTCGCCGCCGTCGCCCGGGCCGCGGAGTCCGACGTGGACGCGGCGGTGGCCGCCGCGGCGGAGGCGTTCGAGACGCACCGCCAGGAGAGCGCGTTCACCCGGGCGGACTGGTGCCACCGCGTCGCGGCCCTGGTGGAGGAGCGCGCCGCGGCCATGGCCCGGCTCCTGTCGCTCGAACACGGCAAGCCGGTGGACCAGGCCGAGGCCGAGATCCGGCTGGCCGCCGACGGCTTCCGGCTCGCCGCCGAGGAGGCCAGGCGGCTCGGCGGCGAGACCATCCCGGCGCGCGACGGCGCCAAGCTCGTGCTCACGACCCGCAAGCCGCGCGGCGTGTTCGCCGTGATGACCCCCTTCAACTTCCCGGTGAACATCCCCGTGGAGTACCTCGGCCCCCTGCTGGCCAACGGCAACGCGGTCGTCTGGCGTCCGGCCCCCTCCACGGCGGCGGTGGCGGGCGCGCTGTTCGACTGCGTCGAGGACGCCGGCGTCCCGCCCGGCCTGGTCAACCTCGTCACCGGTCCCGACCTCGGCCCGGCGCAGCGCCTGGTGTCGCATCCCGCCGTCAACGGCGTGGGGTTCACCGGCAGTTCGAAGGCGGGCGCCGAGATCGCCCGGCTCGCCGCGGGCAAGGCCCAGGTGATGGAACTGGGCGGCAACGGGCCGATCGTGGTGCTGCCCGACGCCGACCTGGACCGGGCGGCCCCGGCGATCGCCTCCGCCGCGTTCGCCAACTCCGGCCAGTCGTGCGCGGCCGCCGGACGCGTCATCGCCGCCAGGTCGATCGCGGCGGAACTGGAGGAACGCCTCGTCGAGGAGGCCCGGCGCGAGGTGGTCGGATCGCCCTTCGAGGCGGGCACCACCATGGGGCCGGTCCACACCCGCGGCGTGGCCGACACGATGGCCCGGCACGTCGCCGACGGTCTGGCCCGCGGCGGCCGGGCGGCGTTCGGCGGCGGCCCCCTACCGGACCGCCCCACCGACCTGTTCTGGCGTCCCACCGTCCTGGTCGGGCTGGACGCGGAGGCCGCGGCCATGGGCGAGGAGACGTTCGGCCCGCTGGCGCCGGTGCTGCGGGTCGCCGACGACACCGAGGCGATCCTCGCCGCCGCGAACCGCGGCCGGTACGGGCTCAGCTCGGCGGTCTTCGGACGCGATCTGGACCGTACCCTGGCGGTGGCCGGCCGGCTCCGCGCGGGGCAGGTCACCGTCAACGACACCAGCAACTACTGGGAGCTGCATCTGCCGTTCGGCGGTGCGCCGGGCACCGACAGCGGTCACGGCCGGCTGGGCGGCCGCTACATCGCGGAGGCCGTCACGGAGATCCAGTCGATCTCCGTCGACCTGACCCCGCCCTGGCGCTGAGGCAAAGGAGCCGAAGATGAACGAACCGGTGGCGGCGGCCACGCACTCCGGGGTGCTGGAGGAGGTCGAGCGGCGGGTGCTGTGGCTGTCCACGGCCATCGTGCACCACGCCAACCGCGTCCGGCCCAACCCGTCCGGGCTGAAGGTGGGAGGCCACCAGGCGTCCTCGGCGTCGATCGCCTCGATCATGACGGCGCTGTGGTTCCGCCACCTCGGGCCGCAGGACCGCGTCTCGGTCAAGCCGCACGCGTCCCCCGTCCTGCACGCGATCAACTACCTGCTCGGCGAGCTCGACGAGCGGTACCTGACGACCCTGCGCGAGTTCGGCGGCCTGCAGAGCTACCCGAGCCGGACCAAGGACCCCGACCCGGTCGACTACTCCACCGGATCGGTGGGCATCGGCGCCACCGCGCCGATCTGGGGCGCGGTCGCCCGCCGGTACGTGGAAGGGGCGCCCGCGGGACGCCAGTACTCCCTCGTCGGCGACGCCGAACTGGACGAGGGCGCCGTCTGGGAGGCGATCCTCGACCCGGGCGTGGCGGACCTGGGCGAGATCGTGTGGATCGTCGACCTCAACCGCCAGTCCCTCGACCGCGTCGTGCCGTACCTGGCCGCGCACCGGCTGAAGGGCATGTTCGCCGCCGCCGGCTGGCAGGTGCTGACGCTGAAGTACGGCCGGCTGCTGACCGAGCTGTTCGAGCGCCCCGGCGGCGCGGACCTGCGCGCCCGCATCGACGCGATGCCCAACCCCGAGTACCAGCGCCTGCTGCGCTGCGACGCCGCCGAACTGCGCGACCGCCTCCCCGGCGGCAGCGAGCCCGTCGCCCGCCTGATCGCGGAACTCGACGACGCCACCCTCCTCGCGGCCCTCCGCAACCTCGGCGGCCACGACCTCGGCACCCTGGCCGAGGCGTTCGACGCCATCGACGACACCCGGCCCACCGTGATCTTCGCCTACACGGTCAAGGGCCACGGCCTGCCCAGCGAGGGCCACCCGCAGAACCACTCGTCCCTCCTCACCGCCGACCAGATCGCCGAGCTCGCGCCCCGCCTGGGCGCCGACCCGGACGCCCCCTGGGCCCGTTTCGAGGACGGATCGGCGGCCGCCCGCCTGTGCGCCGACACCGCCGCGCGGCTGCGCCGGCCCCCCGCCGCGCCGCAGGCCCCGCCCGCCGTGCCGGACGACATCGGCCGCACCCCCAAGGGCACCGCCACCACCCAGGCCGCCCTCGGCCGCCTCCTGCTCGACCTCACCCGCGAGGCGCCCGACGCCGCCGCCCGCGTCGTCACCGTGAGCCCGGACGTCAGCTCCAGCACCAACCTCGGCGGCTGGGTGAACAAGGTCGGCGTCTGGTCGACCGCCGAACGCCGCGACTGGTTCGCCGACGACGGCGAGACGATCCTGCACTGGCGGGAGGGCCCGGCGGGCCAGCACATCGAGCTCGGCATCGCCGAGACCAACCTGGTCGGCCTCCTCGGCGAACTCGGCGCCACCTGGAGCCGCTGGAACCGGCCCCTGCTGCCGATCGGCGTCCTGTACGACCCGTTCGTCGGCCGGGCGCTCGAACCCTGGTCGTTCGGCATCTACGCCGGCGGCCAGTCGATCCTGATCGGCACCCCCTCCGGGGTCACGCTGGCCCCCGAGGGCGGGGCGCACCAGTCCATCGTCACCCCGTCCATCGGCGTCGAGCAGCCGGGCTGCGTCGCCTACGAGCCGGCGTTCGTCCTCGACACCGAGTGGACGCTGCTGGCGAGCATGGCCCGCCTGGGCCGCCCCGACGGCGGCTCCGCCTACCTGCGCCTGTCGACCCGCCCGGTCGACCAGACCCTCGCGGACGTCCCGGCCGACCCGGCCGCCCGCGAGCGCCGCCGCCGCCAGGTGATCGCCGGCGCCTACCCGCTGCGCCGCTCCGCCCGTCCCGCCGTCACCCTCGCGGCGATGGGCGCCCTCGTCCCCGAGGCCCTGGCCGCCGCCGACCGCCTGGAGCAGGCCGGCGTCGGCACCGACGTGGTCTGCGTGACCAGCCCCGGCCTGCTCTTCCGGGCCCTCCGCTCCCGCCAGGGCCAGGACGACGGCCCGAACTGGATCCTGGAGCAGGCGTTCCCCGCCTCCCGCGCCACCCCGCTCGTCACCGTCCTGGACGGCCACCCCCACACGCTGGCCTTCCTGGCCGGGGTGAACAACGTCCCCTGCACCACCTTGGGCGTCACCGCATTCGGACAGTCCGGCTCCATAGAGGACGTCCACCGCCACCACGGCATCGACACGGACTCGATAATCCGCGCGGCCCTGGACCTCCACACCCCCTGAAAGCCCCCGACAGGATCGATCAGGAATCGAGAAGTGCTCACCCCCGGTCCCTACGTAGCGTGATTCGTGCAAGCGGGCGGCGGGGCGGCTCACCGCCGCCCGCGGCACCCACCACGCACACGAGGGGACATGACATGAAGGCGCACGTGAGTTCGATTCTGCTGGCCGTCCGCGACATGGACCGGGCCAAGCGGTTCTACACCGAGGGCCTCGGCTGGAAGATCCAGAACGACTACGGCATCTCGGTGTTCTTCGAGTCGGACGGAGCCTCGCCCGTCGGCTTCTACGGCCGCGAGGGCCTCGCCGACCAGGTCGGGACGAGCCCGGAGGGCAGCGGCTTCAGCGGGCTGGTGCTCACCTACGTCGTCCGCAGCGAGGCCCGCGTCGACGAGGTCATGGCCGAGGCCGAGAAGGCCGGAGCCACGATCCTCAAGCCCGCCGGCGCCCTGCCGTGGGGCGGGTACGGCGGCACCTTCGCCGACCCCGAGGGCTACATCTGGAGCCTCGGCTACAGCGCCCAGGGAGCCGACCAGCCTTACGCGGAGTAGCCGCCGGCGCGGGTCCGGAGCCGACGCGGCGCCACGTCGGCCCCGGCCCGCCGCGTACCGTGATCCCGTCGGCCACCCTCCGTGTTCTAATGATCACGGAAGGGACGGCTCTCGACGGGGCGGGAGATGGGCATCTCGGAGGATCCGGACGGTGCGAACGCCGTCACGCGCGAGGGCGGCCTCACCTGGCGGGTCGTGGCGGGATGGCTCGTGGGGATCACCGCGGCCCTCGCGGTGACCGGCGTCGCGCTCGGCCGGGAGACCGGCCTGGCCCCGTTCCTGGTCTTCCTGCCCACCTTGATCGCCGGCCGCGGGACGGTCCGGCAGACCGCGGTCGCCTCCGTCTGGACGGTCCTGGTCATCATCGGCTCGCTGATCCGCCGCCCGCTGCCGAGCGCGGCGGCCACCGCCAGCGTGATCATCTTCGCTCTCGCGCTCGACGGCCTGAGCGTCGTCCAGGCGGTCCGCCGCGTCCGCCAGGAAAAGGAGATCAGCCGGCTCCGCTCCGCGGCCGCCGCCCTGCAGCGCCATATCCTGCGCCCGTTCCCCCTCGCCACCGCCGAACTCGTCGTCCACGGCCTGTACGAGCCGGTCGAGGAGGACAGCATGGTCGGAGGCGACGTCTACGAGGCCATGCCGACCCCCTACGGCAGCCGCGTCCTCATCGCCGACGTCCAGGGCAAGGGCCTCCCCGCCATCAGCGCGGCCTTCGCGGTGCTCAACTCGTTCCGCGAGGCGGCCCTGGCAGAGCCGACGCTCACCGCTGTCGTGGATGCCCTGGAGAACTCGGTTCTGCGGCACAACTCCTTCGTCGCCCAGACAGGCGAGGAACAACGATTCGTCACAGCCCTCATCCTGGACATCGGTTCGGAAACGACCGCCCAAGCCATCAACTGCGGCCACATCCCGCCCTACCTGCTGTCCGAGCAAGGGACGGGCCAGATTCACCTAGGAGAGGCCTCCCTGCCGCTGGGCCTAGCCTCCCTTAGCCCAGAACCACGAACCGTCACACCGTTCAATTTCCCAACCGATTCCACGCTCCTCCTATGCACTGACGGCATCACTGAGACCCGCGACCCGTCCGGCGCCTTCTACCCCTTGGAAGAGCGCCTGTCCCGCTGGGAGCACCTGCCCCCCGCCGAAATCGCTCCTACCGTCCACCACGACCTGGAGCAGTACGCCCACAGCAAGCTGGCAGACGACGTAGCCCTCCTGGTACTCCACAGAAAACCCGCCTTGCCGGACACCCCCTCGATCTCATGACGAGGGAGAACCCCCGGGGCCGGTCAACGGCGGACGCGAGAAGAGGCGGCGGAGCACGTCGGTGATGGTGACGACACCCAGGATCTCTCCGCCGCGTGTCACCAAGGCGAGCTGATTACCGCTCTCGCGCATGCGAGAAAGCGCGGCGTAGACGGGCGTACCCGCGGGGAACAGCAGCGCCGGACGGGTCAGACGGCGGATGCCCGCGCTTTCCGGCTCGGTCAGGGTGTCGCGGACGTGGACGACCTTCCAGGCGGTGCCGGGCCCGCTGACCAGGATGCGCAGATGCCCGGAGGCGAGTGCGGCGGCCTGGACATCGGCGACGGTGGCGTCCGGCGGGACGGCCGCCAGCCCGGGCTTCACCAGGTCGTCCACCCGAAGCTCGCGCAGGTCGAGGGCGCCGGTGAGCCGCGCGGAGTAGCCCGCGTCGAGCGCCCCGACGTTCGCCGAGTGCTCGACCAGGTGGCGCAGGGCCTCGGGGTCCTGGCGGGAGACGACCTGGTCGGTCGCCTCGACGCCGACCCTGCGCAGGCACCAGTTCGCCGCCGAGTTCAGCGCGGACAGCAGCGGCCGGGTCAGCTTCATGAAGCCGCGCATCGGCAGCGCCAGCATCGTGGCCGACCGCTCGGGGTGGGCGATCGCCCAGGACTTGGGCGCCATCTCGCCCACCACCAGGTGCAGGAACGTCACCACGACCAGCGCGAGCACGAACCCGGCCGCGTCGGCGAGCCAGAGGGCGAGCCCCCAGTGTTCGAACAGCGGGGTGAGCCAGTGGTGCACGGCCGGCTTGGTGATCGCGCCGAGCGCGAGCGTGCAGACGGTGATGCCGAGCTGCGCCCCGGCGAGCAGGACGGACAGTTCGGAGGCGCTGCGCAGCGCGGCCCGGGCGGCCGGACTGGTCAGGGCGGCGTCCTCCAGCCGGTGCCGCCTGGCCGCGATGAGCGCGAACTCGACGGCGACGAAGAAGGCGCTCAGGGCGATGACGGCGACGGTCGCGGCGAGCACCGCCCACGGGTTCGCCGTCATTCCGCGCTCACCCGCAACCGGACGGACGAGGGCACGTGGTGCTCCACCTCCAGGACCTCGGCCCGCAGGACTCGGACCAGCGGCTCGTCGTCACGGACCAGATCGGCGGCCTCCGGAGGCAGCGGGACCTCGACCGTCGTCCCCACCTCGGGCAGCGCCCCGTGGACGGCGATGACCAGCCCCGCGAGCGTCTCGTAGTCGCCCTCGGGCAGCCTCAGGTCGAGCGTGCGCTCGACCTCGTCGATGTGGAGGTCGCCGGGAACGATCCAGGTGTCGGACCCGGCGACCGCGGCGGGCCCGGCCTCCGCCACGTCGTGCTCGTCGGTGATCTCGCCCACCAGTTCCTCGGCGAGATCCTCCAGCGTCAGGATCCCCGCGAACCCGCCGAACTCGTCGACCACGCAGGCGAGCTCGTCACCCGCGCCGGTCAGCGCGTCCAGCGCCTTCGGCAGCGTCATGAGGGTCGCGAGCACGGTCGCGGGACGCATGACCGACGCCGCCGTCCCCTCCGTCCCGGCGGCCAGGACGTCGTTGAGGTGCACCACACCGGCTACGCGCCCGTCGTCCAGCACCGGGTAGCGCGAATGCCCGGCGCTCATCGCGCGGCGGACTTCGCCGAGCGGCTGCCGCACCGCCACCGTGTCGACGCGGGACCGCGGGATCATGGCGTGCTCGACGTCCCGCCGCGGGAAGTCCAGGATGCGGTCGAGCAGGATGGACAGCTCCGGCGGCAGGTCGCCGCTGCGCCGCGACTCGGCGACGATGCGCGCCAGGTCCCGCTCGGTGGCCGCGTGCTCGACGTCGTGCACCGGCGCGATGCGCAGCAGCCGCAGCAGCAGGTTCGACGACTGGTCGAACACCCGGATCAGCCACCCGAACACCTTCAGGTAGACCAGCGTGGACCGTGCCAGCGCCCGCGCCACCGGTTCCGGCCGCGCGATGGCCAGGTTCTTCGGAACGAGCTCCCCGAACAGCATCTGCACCAGCGTGGACAGCCCCAGCGCCAGCACCGTGCCCACCGCGATCCCCGTCGCGTCCGGCACGCCGACGCCGCCGAGCACGTCCCCCAACGCCCGCCCGACCAGCGGCTCGGCGACGTACCCGACCAGCAGACCGGTGACCGTGATACCGAGCTGCGCCCCCGACAGCATGAACGACGTCCGCCGCGTCACCCCGAGCGCCCGCCGGGCGGCACCGTCCCCGCTCCCCGCGAGAGCCGCCAACCTGGACCGATCCACGGCCATGTAGGCGAACTCCTGCGCGACGAAGTACCCCGTCACCCCGGTGATCCCCAGGATCACCAGCACCCCGAGCACCAACGAAAGCAGGATCACCATCGCGCCCCGGCCCCCGAACCCCTGGTCATCTGCCTCCCCTGCCGAAAACGCGGCGAGTGAACACAGAGTTCCCCCAGGTCAGCCCAACACACCTCACCCACGCCGCCCCGCACACCCGCCAAAGCACCTAGGGGGCGGTGTGCCACCGTAGAAGCATGGAACCGGCCAAGCTGTCTCCCGAGGAAGTCACTCTCCTGCTCCGTGACCTCTGCGTCGAACTCGGCTTCTGCCTACCCCCGGACGATCACGATTCACTGCGCGACTCGCCACCAAATGACGTAGACGATTTCACGGCCGCGGTTTTTCGAGCTGAAGGCATGGAAGCCTCACAACATCCACATCTCTACGGCCAAGTGCGACAGAAGGTAGCCAAAGCCTTCGGGAAGCCGACCAACCAGGCGACGTCATCGTGATCGCCTGCCCGTAACGCGGCAGCGGCACACGGGCGCCCGAGTTAGCAGGGCAGTAAGGGGTGCGCAATGGAATACCAGCTCACGTTCTTCGCCAGGGCAACCGGACAGACAACCGGCGCAGAGGCGATGGAGCATGTTCTCAACGCCATTCTAGAGAACGGACCACCTTTGGTCGGGGAATACCTCGGCCCGCCCGAGCCGCGCCCAGGTGAGTGGTCAGGCCCTGAGGCCGACGCCGTACGAAGCTTCAGGCTGGCCACAGCGACCGAAGACATGAGACCGGCGGCTGACTATCTCCTGTTGGAAATCCATGTAGGAATGCGATTCATCGCCGAAGATGTGATCGCAGCAGACCCTGACGACGACCACGGCGTATGGGGCAGCGATCTAATGGCGCGAGTCACGGTGAGCGGCGAACGCCCCGACTGGCCACTGGTGGAACGTATAGGGGCAACTCTGAAAAACCTGTGGTCAGCGGTCCCCTGGAACAAGACCTCGGGCTTCAAAGTTGCAGCCCCGCCCCGAGGATCGCTCCCGCACGACCAGTACACAACTCCATGACAGACCGCCCGAAACCTGGCGCTAATCAACAAACACCTTCGACGCCACGCCGCGCCCCCGCACCCGCTTCGGGCCCCATGACGAAGGTTCGCGGTGTGTTCCGGATCTTGGTCAGTTGGCGGGATGATCGTTGAGTGGCTGATCACGTGGACGCGTCGTTGACCGAGGTTGCGATGCTGCGGCGGGCTGTTCGTGACGAAGAGCTCCGCGGCGAAGGCTTCTGGGCTCATGGGCTGGACGTTGAAGGGCTGCTTCGGAGAGTCACCGCTTCGTTGAACACCCTGCCGCTGGTCGTGGTAGAGCATGCCGAGTTCGATCACTATGGCTCCGGGTACGCCTCCTACGCCGATGTGTCTGTCACTAAGCGTGATGGTTCCACCCGGCGAAATGAGGGCGGCGGCCAGGTCAGCGTCGAGTGCCTGAACGTTCTCCTATGTCGTCTGGCTCCGGTGGCCTGTGTGCTGCGCCCGGCCAATCGATGGCGAGGCCCTGGTGACAATGGTTCCTCAGTGCTGCCCGAATCCGATGAGGTCGTCACCGCTCCCGATCGGTCGTGGGCCAGTGAGTATCGCCAGATCAGGGACGTTCTAGACCGACACGGTATAGCCCTGATCGGCGCAGATCTCCTTACCCGCCCGCTGCCTATGGGGCTTGCCGTCGAGACGAACCTTGCAGACTCAGCGCAGACGATCTTTGATGCCTGGTTCCACTGGCGCGACTAGCGCACGCCTCATACGCCCGATCTTCCGGCAACTCCCTGAGGAGTCCAACGGTGTCGACCACGGCCACACTCTGGTGGCTCGTCGCCGAACGGGTGTAGAGGTCACGGCGATTCGGTAGGGCGGTGGCGCGCCCCTGTGGTGAGCGATCGGGGCGGGGCCGGCAGGTGTGGCAGGGCGCGTGGTCCGGCTGCCCGGCGCCCAGGCCGCACGCTCCGGGCGGCCTGGTGCGGGGCCGCGCAGCGGCCTGAGGGCCGCCGCCCCTTGACGCGTTCCGCGTATGTTCCGGGAAGCGTGACAAACGGCGGCTTTGCTGATGCTTGGGTGCATATGCGACAAACCCCGGCGACAGGCTGAGTGCCTGGTCTGCCGGGGTTTGTGGTGGTCGTCTGAGGTGCCCCCTGCAGGATTCGAACCTGCGCACACGGCTCCGGAGGCCGTTGCTCTATCCCCTGAGCTAAGGGGGCGCGACGCGGTATGAGGTTACCAGGGTTGGCGGGGTGACGCGCACCGGGAGGTTCGCCGTGCGTTCAGGGGGTCGGGTGGGCTAACTTCAAGGCCGTGACCGAGCCACTGGGACGCGTGCTGGTCGTCGATGATGACGAGGTGATCCGCCAGCTCATCGCCGTGAACCTGCAACTGGAGGGGTTCGAGGTGTCGACCGCGGTGGACGGCCAGGACTGCCTGGAGAAGGTGGCGGAGGTCGGGCCGGACGTGATCACGCTGGACGTGATGATGCCCCGGCTGGACGGGTGGGTCACCGCGGTGCGGCTGCGGGAGGACCCCGGGACCGCGCACATCAGGGTCGTGATGATCACGGCGCGGGCGCAGGAGCACGACGTGCGGCGGGGGCACGAGATCGGCGTCGACGCGTACGTGACGAAGCCGTTCGACCCCAACCAGCTGATCCAGACGGTGCGGAAACTCGCCGCGGTGTCCAGATAGTGGTCGGCTAGTCTCACCAGGGTGACTCCAGGGGATGCTCTCGCGCGGGCGGTGCGGGACGCCGTGGACGCGGGGGAGATCGATGTCGCGGTTCCCGAGGAGGTCGTGGTCTTCGGGCGGGGCGGCGGGGTCTTCGAGAGTCCGGTGGCCCTGAGGCTCGGTGTCGATCCGCAGGTGATCGCGCGTCGGGTCGGCGGGAGCGTCTCCGGGCCCGGGTTCGTGAGGATCGTGGTGGGGCCCGAGCTGGTGGAGGTCATCCGGCGTGATCCTCGTTACGGGGTCGCGCGGGTGCCGTCAGGCGGGTGGAGTGAATGGCCCCGGACGTTCGAGAATCCGGGGTTCTCGGTGCGTTACGCCTATGCGCGGGCCTGTTGGGTGGGGCGTTGGGCGCGGGAACTCGGAGTCGGGGCCGGGCCGTTCGAGGGTGGTGCGGAGGAGCTCGTGGGGGCGCTCGGGGACGTTCCCGGACGGGCCGCGCAAGCGGAGCGGGAAGGCGACGCCAGGCCCCTGATGTTGTGCTTGGAGAGCGTTGCCGGGGCGTACCACGAGGTGCACGAGCGTTGTCCCGCGCTGCCCGTGGGCGATGAGGAGCCCGGGGCGGTGCACGCGGGGCGGGTCGGCCTGGCGGAGGCCGTGAAGGTCGTCCTCGGCAACGGGCTGAACATGATCGGTGAAACACCTAGAGAGCGGATATGAGTCGAGTACACCCTGCCGGGCCGCGGCATGCCGACGTCCTGCCGGAGGATCATCCGGCCGGGCCGGCGGAGGACCTGAACGCGCTCGAGCCCTCCGTGTGGCCGCGGAACTCCAAGCGGGAGGAGGGCGCCCTCACCGTCGGGGGAGTGGACGTCAGGGACCTGGCGAAGGAGTACGGGACGCCCCTCTACGTCTACGACGAGGAGGACGTCCGGAGCCGCGCCAGGGAGTACGCGGCGGCGTTCCACGACGGGGACGTCCACTATGCGGGCAAGGCGTTCCTGTGCACGGCCGTCGCGCGGTGGCTGAACGAGGAGGGGCTCGGCCTCGACGTGTGCAGCGGCGGTGAGCTCGCCGTGGCGCTGGCGGCGGGCTTTCCCACCGAGCGCATCACGCTGCACGGGAGCAACAAGGCGTCCTGGGAGCTGGAGAAGGCCCTGGAGGTCGGGGTCGGACGGATCGTGCTCGATTCGTTCGAGGAGATCGCCCGGGTGGGGTACCTCGCCAAGGAGATGGGCGTCCGCGCCAAGGTGATGGTGCGCGTGACCACGGGCGTCGAGGCGCACACGCACGAGTTCATCGCCACCGCCCATGACGACCAGAAGTTCGGGTTCTCCCGGAGTTCCGGGGCGGCCCTGGAGGCGGTCAGGCGGGTCCTGGCGCTGGAGCAGCTCGAACTGGTGGGGCTGCACAGCCACATCGGGTCGCAGATCTTCGAGGTGGACGGGTTCGAGGTGGCCGCGCACCGGCTGGCCGAGCTGCTGGTGGCCATCCGGGACGAGCACGGCGCCGAGCTTCCGGAGCTGGACCTCGGCGGCGGCTACGGCATCGCTTACGTGCCGGGCGAGGAGCCGCACGACCCGAAGTCGATCGCGGACGGGCTGCGCGCCATCGTCGCGCGCGAGTGCCGGGCGTACGGGCTGGCGATGCCGCGGCTGACCGTGGAGCCGGGCCGGGCGATCATCGGTCCCGGCGGCGTCACGCTGTACGAGGTCGGGACGGTCAAGGACGTCGAGGGGCTGCGCACGTACGTCTCGGTGGACGGCGGCATGTCCGACAACCTGCGCACGGCCCTGTACGGCGCCGAGTACACCGGGGTGCTGGCGAGCAGGACGTCCGAGGCCGCCCCCATGCTCAGTAGGCTTGTCGGCAAGCACTGCGAGAGCGGCGACATTGTGGTGCGGGACCTGTGGTTCCCCGAAGATCTTGCGCCGGGGGATCTGGTGGCGGTGGCGGCGACCGGTGCGTACTGTCGGTCGATGGCCAGCAACTACAACCATGTCCCGAAGCCCGCCGTGGTGGCGGTGAGGGACGGCAGGTCGCGCGTGATCGTCCGGCGGGAGAGCGCGGACGACCTGCTGCGGCTCGATGCGGAGGTCGAAGCGTGAAACGCGGACTGCGCGTGGCGCTGCTCGGTTGCGGCGTGGTCGGCACGGAGGTCGTCCGGCTGCTGAACGAGCAGGCGGACGATCTGGCCGCGCGGGTGGGGGTTCCGCTGGAGCTGGCCGGGATCGCCGTGCGCAGGCCTGACCGGGTGCGCGCGGGCGTCGACCCGGCGCTGCTGACCACGGACGCGCAGACGCTGGTGACCAGGGACGACGTCGACCTCGTCATCGAGGTGATCGGCGGCATCGAGCCGGCCAGGACGCTGATGCTGGAGGCGATGAAGGCCGGCAAGTCGGTCGTCACCGCGAACAAGGCGCTGCTGGCCGAGGACGGGGCGACGCTGTTCGCGGCGGCGCGGGAGTACGGCGCCGACCTGTACTACGAGGCGTCGGTGGCGGGCGCGATCCCGCTGCTGCGGCCGCTGAGGGAGTCCCTGGTCGGCGACCACGTGCACCGGGTGCTCGGCATCGTGAACGGCACCACGAACTACATCCTCGACCAGATGGACACGCACGGCGCCGGCTTCAACGAGGCGCTGGACGAGGCGCAGGCGCTCGGGTACGCGGAGGCCGACCCGACGGCCGACGTGGAGGGCTTCGACGCGGCGGCCAAGGCGGCGATCCTGGCGCAGCTGGCCTTCCACACGCCGGTGACGGCGGCGGACGTCCACCGCGAGGGCATCACCGAGGTGAGCGCCGCCGACGTGGCGGGCGCCCAGGGCATGGACTGCGTCGTCAAGCTCCTGGCCATCTGCGAGCGGATCCCTTCGGAGGACGGCCGGAACGGCCGCGGGGTGTCGGTCCGCGTGTATCCGGCGATGATCCCGAGGTCGCATCCGCTGGCGAGCGTCCGCGAGGCGTACAACGCGGTGTTCGTCGAGGCGGAGTCGGCGGGCTCGCTGATGTTCTACGGCGCGGGCGCGGGCGGCGCTCCGACGGCGTCGGCGATCCTCGGCGACCTCGTCGCGGTGGCCCGCAACGTGGTCGGCGGCACGCCCGGCCCGGTCGAGGTCACGTACGCGAAGCTGCCGGTGCTGCCGATGGGCGAGACCGTCACCCGCTACTACATCGAGGTGGACGTGACGGACGAGGCCGGCGTGCTCGCGACGGTCGCCGAGGAGTTCGCCAGGCACGGGGTGTCGATCCAGGCCGTGCGGCAGGTGGGCTCGGGCGAGGAGGCGCAGCTCGTCGTCGTGACGCACCGGGCGCCGGACGCCGCGCTGTCGGCCACGGTGGCGGGCCTGCGGGAGCTGGAGATCGTCCGCGGCGTGACGAGCGTCATGCGCGTCGAAGGCGACGAGTGAGGCGGGGCCGGTCCCGGTAGACTTCGGGCGAACATCGCAGGTCAGCCGAGGAGACCGAGTGAACGCGAACGCCCGCGCGTGGCGCGGCATTATCGAGGAGTACCGCGACCGGCTTCCGGTGACGGACGCGACGCCCGTCGTCACCCTGCTGGAGGGCGGTACCCCCCTCGTGCCGGCCCCCCGGCTCTCCCAGATGACCCGTTGCGAGGTGTTCCTCAAGGTCGAGGGCGCCAACCCGACCGGGTCGTTCAAGGACCGCGGCATGACGATGGCGATCAGCAAGGCCGCCGAGGACGGCGCCAAGGCCGTCATCTGCGCCTCGACCGGCAACACCTCCGCGTCCGCCGCCGCGTACGCGGTGCGGGCGGGGATGACCTGCGCGGTCCTGGTGCCCAACGGCAAGATCGCGATGGGCAAGCTGGCGCAGGCGCTGGTGCACGGCGCCCGGCTGCTCCAGGTGGACGGCAACTTCGACGACTGCCTCGAACTGGCGCGCAAGCTGTCGGTCGACTACCCGGTGGCGCTGGTCAACTCGGTGAACAAGTACCGGCTGCAGGGCCAGAAGACGGCCGCGTTCGAGATCGTGGACACCCTCGGCGACGCGCCCGACGTCCACTGCCTGCCGGTCGGCAACGCCGGAAACATCTCCGCGTACTGGATGGGCTACCAGGAGTACGCCAAGGACGGCCTCGCCTCGCGCGCCCCGCGCATGCTGGGCTTCCAGGCGAGCGGCGCGGCGCCGTTCGTGAAGGGCGAGCCCGTCCTGAAGCCGCAGACGATCGCCACGGCGATCCGCATCGGCAACCCCGCCTCGTGGGACCTCGCGGTCGCCGCGCGCGACGAGTCCGGCGGCGCGATCGACTCGGTCACCGACCGGCAGATCCTCGCCGCCTACCGGCTCCTCGCGCGGGAGGAGGGGGTGTTCGTGGAGCCCGCCTCCGCGGCGAGCGTCGCCGGCCTGCTCCAGGCGAGCGAGCAGGGCGGGGTCGCGGCCGGGTCCAGGGTCGTCTGCACGGTCACGGGCAACGGCCTCAAGGACCCCGACTGGGCCATCTCCGGGGCGCCCGCGCCGACGACCATCAAGGTCGACGCGCACTCGGCCGCGTCCGAGCTCGGCCTCACCTGAGGTGGGCTGGCAGGAAGGCCCGGTGCTGGTGCGGACCCCCGCCACCAGCGCCAACCTGGGCCCGGGATTCGACTCGCTCGGCCTCGCGCTGGAGCTGTACGACGACGTCGAGGTCGAGGCGACCGGCGGCGGCCTGTCCATCGAGGTGGACGGCGAGGGCGCCGAGGTCGCCGACCGCGGTGACCGGCATCTGATCGTGCGGGTGTTGCGGCGGACCTTCGACGTCCTGGACGACCTGGCCGGAAGCGGTCCCGCGCGCCCGGACGGGCTGCGGCTGCGCTGCCGCAACCGCATCCCGCACAGCCGCGGCCTCGGCTCCTCGTCCGCCGCGATCGTCGCCGGGATCGTCGCGGCCCGGGCGCTGCACCCCGCCGGGAAGCTCCTCGACGACGCCGGGGCGCTGCGCCTCGCGACGGAGATCGAGGGCCACCCCGACAACGTGGCCCCCTGCCTCGCCGGAGGCCTGACGGTCGCCTGGACGGCGCCCGGCGGCCCCCGGTCGGTGCGGCTGGAGTCGCAGGTCACACGGGTGGTCGCGTTCGTCCCCGAGCAGCGGCTCGCGACGGAGCGGGCCCGCGGCCTGCTGCCCGAGACCGTCCCGCACGGGGATGCCGCCGCCAACGCGGGGCGCGCGGCGCTGCTCGTCGCGGCCCTCACCGGCGGCCTGGACGCCGGCATCCTGCTCGACGCGACCGAGGACCGGCTCCACCAGGATTACCGCGCCCCGGCCATGCCCGAATCGGCGGCGCTCGTCGCGCGGTTGCGGGACGCGGGCGTTCCGGCCGTGATTTCCGGTGCGGGGCCCACTGTCCTGGCCTTCACAACCGCATCACGAGTTGATTCGATCGGCGCCGGAGTGGGTAAAGGGTGGCACGAACACCCGTTGGACGTCGCGACCCGCGGCGCACGCGTGATGACCCCGGAATCGGAGTTCCGGAGCTGACGGCGGCGCCGGGGGCGGGGGACGCGCGTCGCTCCGGCCGGTGCCGGTCCGGCAGGATCCGGCTAGGTAAAATGCGAAGACATCGACCTCTGGGGAATAGCAGTGTGCCCTGGTGATGTTAGGCTGATTGCCGCACCAGATGCCCCGTTCGGGGCAGCGTGCTCGTCAGCCGCGCGTCACCATTTCGGCCCTCCGGTCGTGCCGGTCCCGCGTACCAGGCTCCCCGACACCGTGACTTCCCGTTGTCAGGCATTCCAGCGAAACTTCGGACGTGGCGGTACCGGGGACACGCACGAGCGGAACGTCCCGTCCACCATCTGGCTGTGCCCAGAACACGCAGATCCCGGTTCCATCGTGATCAGCGGAGCCCGATCCGGCGCCCCCGCCGGGCCGCACCACCGGGTCGACTGGCCGAACGCCGGCCAACGCCCGCGCCCTGGGAAGGACCCTTAGTGAGCGAATCCAGCGAACTCCTTACGGACGCAACAAGCACGGAAACCGCCGCCGCTCCGGCCGGCGCGGAGACCGCCGCCCCCCGGCGCCGCCGCGGCACCGGCCTGTCGGCCATGGTGCTCCCCGAGCTCAAGGCGCTCGCGTCCAGCCTCGGCATCACCGGCACGACCGGGATGCGCAAGAGCCAGCTCATCGCCGCCATTCAGGAGAAGCAGGGCGGCCAGGGGCAGGGCTCGGCCGGGGGCGAGCAGGGAGCCGCTGCCCCGGTGACGGCCGAGCGCCCGCGCCGCGGCCGCACCGCCGCCAAGCGCGAGGTGCCCGACGAGCAGGTGACCATCGCCGACGCCGCGCCCGTGGCCGCGCCCGCGTCCGACAACGCGGCGGCGCCCGAGGCGCAGTCCGGCACGGCCGAGAAGGCCGTCCAGGGCGACAAGCAGGAGAAGGCCGAGCGGCAGGGCGGTCGGCAGCGGGGCGAGAAGCAGGACCGGGGAGCTTCCGAGGGACGCGGCGACCGCCAGGGCCGGGACCAGGGCCGCGAGCAGGGGCGCGAGCAGAACTCCGAGGACGGCGAGTCCCAGGGCGGCCGGGACGGCAACCGCGACGGCCGTGAGGGCCGCGAAGGCGGCGGCCGCCAGCGGCAGCGCGGGGGCCGGGAGCGCGGCGAGGGCCGCGACCGCGGCGACCGCGGCGACCGCGGTGAGCGCGGTGAGCGCGGTGAGCGCGGCGACCGAAGCGAGCGCGGTGAGCGTGGCGAGCGTGGCGACCGCGGCGACCAGGGCGGCGGGCGTCAGCGCGGCCAGGGCGGCGGCGGTCAGGGCGGCGGCGGCCAGCACGACGACGACGACGGCGGCGGCCGGGGCCGTCGCGGGCGCCGGTTCCGGGAGCGCAACCGCGGCCGCGGCCGCGAGCGCTACGAGGAGCCGGTGCTCAGCGAGGACGACGTCCTCATCCCCGTCGCGGGCATCCTCGACATCCTCGACAACTACGCCTTCGTCCGGACGACCGGCTACCTGCCCGGCCCGAACGACGTGTACGTCTCGCTGGCGCAGGTCCGCAAGAACGGGCTGCGCAAGGGCGACGTCATCACCGGCGCCGTCCGGCAGGCGCGCGAGGGCGAGCGGCGCGAGAAGTTCAACGCGCTGGTCCGCCTCGACACCGTCAACGGGGTGGAGCCCGACCAGGCCAAGGGCCGCGTCGACTTCAGCAAGCTGACCCCGCTGTACCCGCAGGAGCGGCTGCGCCTGGAGTCCGACGCGGGCATCCTGACGACCCGGATCATCGACCTGGTGTCGCCGATCGGCAAGGGCCAGCGCGGCCTGATCGTCTCGCCGCCGAAGGCCGGCAAGACGATGGTGCTCCAGGCGATCGCCAACGCGATCACCAAGAACAACCCGGAGTGCCACCTGATGGTCGTCCTGGTGGACGAGCGTCCGGAAGAGGTCACCGACATGCAGCGGACGGTGAAGGGCGAGGTCATCCACTCGACCTTCGACCGTCCCGCCGAGGACCACACCACGGTCGCGGAGCTGGCCATCGAACGCGCCAAGCGGCTCGTCGAGCTCGGCCACGACGTCGTGGTGCTGCTCGACTCGATCACCCGCCTGGGCCGGGCCTACAACCTGGCGGCGCCGGCGTCCGGCCGGATCCTGTCCGGCGGTGTCGACTCGACCGCGCTGTACCCGCCGAAGCGGTTCTTCGGCGCGGCGCGCAACATCGAGAACGGCGGCTCGCTGACGATCCTCGCCACCGCGCTGGTGGAGACCGGGTCCCGCATGGACGAGGTCATCTTCGAGGAGTTCAAGGGCACCGGCAACATGGAGCTGAAGCTCAACCGGTCGCTCGCGGACAAGCGGATCTTCCCGGCGGTGGACGTCGACCAGTCCTCCACCCGCAAGGAGGAGATCCTCATGGCTCCGGAGGAGCTGCGGGTCGTCTGGCAGCTGCGCCGGGTGCTGCACGCGCTCGACACGCAGCAGGCGCTGGAGCTCCTCATCGAGAAGATGAAGGAGACCAAGTCCAACGCCGAGTTCCTGCTCCAGGTGCAGAAGACGACCGTCTCCGACGACCGCTGAGTCTTCCGGCGATCGCTGAGCAGTGCCGCGCACGCCCCCGTCCGGTCCTCCGGGCGGGGGCGTCGCCGTCCGAGCCCCGCGAAGGGGTGGGGTTAGCCCCACCTCCGATCGGGCGGCGGACGTCATGGCGGCCCCGCGTCCCGCCCGGCACGCTTGGACACACGAGACGGAGAGGGCCGACGCAGGTCCGAGCGGCACGGAGGGACGATGTGGGCGAGTTGAGCAAGGACCCCGGCGCCGCGGGCGGCGGCGCCGTCCAGTGGGCCGCGGCGCGGTGGGCGACGGCGACGAGGGCCGGCGGGGAGTCGGCGTCCGTCATGAACGGGTCCTGGCATCCGCTCGCGATGGTGAGGTCCTCACTGACGTGGCGCTCGGCGCTGTACCTGGGCGTCAGCCTGGCCTGGGGGCTGGCGAACTCGTGGTCGGCGTCGAGCGGCACGCCGCGCACCATGTTCGCGAACGCGACGCCCC